>NZ_JBEPAK010000226.1:0-11564 GCF_040298565.1 Kitasatospora sp. NPDC001539
GCCACGGCGGCCGGGGCCCGATCGGGCTCACGGCCGCCGTGGCGCCGAGCGCTGCGGCCACCGCCGCGGCCCGCCACCGCCGCCGGGCCGCTCAGCCTCCCGCCAGCACCCCGCACACCTGCCAGGCCGGCCGCGCGTGGTTGCCCGGGTCGACCGGCGGCGGCGGCGCCACCACGGTGCCCTGCGCGGTGGCCAGCACCGGCCGCAGGAAGTCCGCCATCGAGGCGGTGCACGGCGCCGGCCCGGCCTGCACCACCGAGTCCACCAGCCGCAGCTGCGCCGAGGCCAGGTCCACCCGATCGAACTGGAAGGTCAGCTCGCGCCGCACCGTCTCCAGGGTGACCGGCGACCCGGCGGGCGCCCCGGCCGGCTTCAGCGCGTAGACGAAGGTGTGGTCGGTGGTGATCTGCAGGGTGCCGCTGTCCGCCTCGTCGATCCGCATCGCGCCGACCACCTTCACGGTCTCCGAGGCCAGTGCCACCTGCGCCGGGTCGAAGCGGACCAGCCAGCCCGTCAGCGCGTGGTGCCGGTCGTCCACCGGCTGGGCCACGCCGGCGTCGAACTCCGCCTGCTCACCCGGCGTGACGAAGGCCCGTACGCTCGCGGTGTCCCCCTGCACCAGCGCCGCCGGCGACAGCGAGGAGGCGATCAGGTAGCGCTGCACGGTGTCCAGCGCCTTGGTCACCTCGACCCGGCTGAAGTGCTCGGTGGCAGCCCCGGCCGGGGTGTTCAGGCCGACCGCCCCGTCGCCGTAGCCGGCCGGCAGCGCGGCGAACGGGTTCGCCGGGTCGGCCACCGGGTGCACGGCCGAAGCCGGACTCAACGCGACCAGGCTGACGGTCAGTTGACTGCCCTCGGGCCGCGCCGGAACGCCCTTCGGCGAGTTCACCCCGAAGTACACCGCCGCCCCGAAGGCCAGCAGCACGAGCAGCAGCAGGGCCAGCGCCTGGCGCGGGACGGTGCCCAGCGGGCCGAGCCGGACCCGCGGCCGCGTGGCCTTGCCGAAGGAGCCCGCGAGGCGCTCGCGGGCGGACAGTTCCTGGATCCGGGCAGCCCGCACGAACGATTCGTCGAACACGACGGACCGGAATTCGTCCTCGTTGCCGGAACCGCCCTCGGGCGTACCCTCAGGAGGCTCGCGCGGGTCACCCATGACACCAGGGTAGGCGTACACCGGCCCCGCTACGAGGGCCCCTGCGCAGATTGCCGGGGGCACCGCGCGACCGCCCGCCCCGGGCGTACGCCCCCGACTCCGGCAGCACGGCCCGGCCCGGTGCCAGCGGCTGCTGGCCGGCCGTGCGGTCTATCCGGCCGGTGCGGTGACCACCAGTGACGGCTCCGCCGGGGCGGGCCCCGAGTCCACCCCCGCGCTGCTGCTGCCGGACTCCGGGCGCCGCGGCGCGCCCGGCGAGCCGCCCACGCCCTGGGAGATCGCCGCGACGGCCACCGCCACCAGGCTCACGCCCATGATCACGGCGAGCACCCAGGCGACCGGCCGGTGCCAGCGCTGCTGGGCCACGTACCGCCCGCGGGCGCGCACCGGATCGTAGCGGCGCCACCGGCTGCGGGACCGGCGGGAGCCCGCCCGGCCCGGCCCCGACCACGGGTCCGGATAGAGGTGGTCCTCGTCGAGCCCGCTCGGGTACGGGCGCAGCTCCAGCGGCAGCCCGTCACCGGCCGAGACGTCATAGCCCCAGCCCGGTCCCGCAGTGTCCGGCTCGAACCGCGCCTCGGCTGCGGCGAGCTGCCGCTCCTTGGCCGTCGGCTCGTGCACGGCGGCGGACCGGACGAAGGCCTCATCGAAGACCACGGTGGCGAACTCGTCGTCCGCACCACCGTGGTCGGCGCCGTCGGGGTACGGCAAGCCCCCCACATCGTCAGCCACGGGCTCAGCGTATTACCGGCCGGGCGATTTGTCTGTGGCTCAGGGCAGTTGGTCCGGCACTCGTGTGACGGGCGCCCCGGGAACCCCGCTCAGCGGGCGTCCGCGCCCCCGCCCACGGTCTGCGCCGCCTCGCCGCGGACGTGCCCGTCACCAGTGACGATGTACTTGGTGCTGGTCAGCTCGGGCAGGCCCATCGGGCCGCGGGCGTGCAGCTTCTGGGTGGAGATGCCGATCTCCGCGCCGAAGCCGAACTCACCGCCGTCGGTGAACCGGGTGGAGGCGTTGACGGCCACCGTGGTCGAGTCCACCAGCTGGGTGAAGCGGCGGGCGGCCGCCTGCGACGTGGTGACGATCGCCTCGGTGTGGCCGGAGGACCAGCGGCGGATGTGCTCGACCGCGGCGTCCAGCGAGGGCACCACGGCCGCGGCCAGGTCGTACGAGAGGTACTCCGCACCCCAGTCCTCCTCGGTGGCCGGGACGACGGTGGCGGCGCTGCCCTCGGCGGCCTTGAGCACTGCCTCGTCGCCGTGCACCGTCACGCCGGCCTCGGCCAGGGCGGCCAGCGCCAACGGCAGGAAGGCGTCCGCGACGTCCTGGTGCACCAGCAGCGTCTCGGCCGAGTTGCAGACGCTGACCCGCTGCGCCTTGGAGTTCAGCAGGATGCCGACGGCCATCGCCAGATCGGTCTGCGCGTCCACGTACACGTGGCAGTTGCCGGTGCCCGTCTCGATCACCGGGACGGTCGAGCCCTCGACCACGGCGCGGATCAGGGAGGCGCCGCCGCGCGGGATGAGCACGTCGACGAGGCCGCGGGCGCGCATCAGCTCCTGCACCGAGTCCCGGCTCTCCCCCGGCACCAGCTGGACGACGTCGGCCGGCAGCCCGGCCGCGGCGACGGCGTCCCGCAGCACCGCGACCATCGCCGTGTTGGAGCGGTAGGCCGAGGCGGAACCGCGCAGCAGCACCGCGTTGCCGGACTTCAGGCAGAGCGCGGCGGCGTCCGCCGTGACGTTCGGCCGGGCCTCGTAGATGATGCCGACGACGCCCAGTGGCACCCGCACCTGGCGCACGTCCAGACCGTTCGGCAGCGTGTAGCCGCGCACCACCTCACCGACCGGGTCGGGCAGGCCGGCCACGTCGCGCACGTCGGAGGCGATCGCGGCGATCCGCTCCTCGTTCAGCGTCAGCCGGTCGATCACCGACTCCGCGGTGCCCGCCTCGCGGGCCCGGGCCACGTCCTCGGCGTTCGCCTCGATGATCTCGGCACCGCGGGCGACCAGCGCGTCCGCGATCGACAGCAGCGCGGCGTCCTTGGTGCCGCGCGGCAGCGGGGCGAGCACGGCGGCGGCCTCCCGGGCACGGCGCGCTACGGCGAGGACGGGGCTGTCGGCGGTGGCGAGGTCGCTGGTCATGCCGCCAAGGGTAGCGACTGCGGCCGCCCCGCCCCGCCGCCGTTTCGCCATCCGAACAGCCTCCCGGAACACCGCGGCACGGCACCCGGGCAGGCCCGCGCCTCGGCACGGGCCCTCGGCACGGGCCCGCGCCTCGGCACGGCGGCCCGATGCTCAGTACGGGTGCACGCCGCCCAGTTGCGGCGGCGGATCGCCGAAGCCCTCCGCCACCCGCTTGTGGTACGTCGCCCGGTCGACCACCTCCAGGCCGACGATCTCCCACGGCGGCAGGTTCGCGGTCACCTTGTGCTCCCCCCACAGCCGCAGCGCGATCGCCGCCGCGTCGTGCAGGTCCCGGGCCTGCTCCCAGTACCGGATCTCGGCGTGGTCGGTCGCGTAGCGGGCGGTCAGGAAGAACGAGTGGTCGTGCGCCAGCCGTTCCAGCGAGGCGCGCAGCGCGGGCAGCGGAGTGGCCTGCCCGGCCACGCTCAGCACCACGTGCCACAGCCGCGCCTGTTCGGGCACCCCGGGCGGATCCGCCGACTCCGCGCGCCGCGGCCGCGCCCCGCGCACCCCGGGCCCCTGTGGCGGCGGACCGGCCGGCTCGGCGGGGCCGTCCCCGCGTCCGCCGTCGATGCTGGTCAGCCGCCGGCCCGCCGTCCCTCCGGTCAGCGCTGCCTCGCGCCTGCGTTCCACCGGCGGCCTCCTGTTCGGCGATGTCCTGTCGTCCCCACCGGCCCGTCGGCCCACGGCCGACGGGTGCGGCTGCGCCCCTCCTCGCCGCGGCCGGGCCGCTCCCGGTACGGAGCGGCCCGCCGGCCGCGCTCCGCCGAACGGCCGGTGCCGGCCGATCGGCCGGTCAGCCGCGCAGAACGACCAGGTCGTCGCGGTGGACGACCTCGCGCTCGTACGCGGCGCCGAACTCCTGGGCCAGGTCACGGGTGGACCGGCCGAGCAGGCGGGGCAACTCCCTCGCATCAAAGTTGACCAGCCCGCGGGCCACGATGTGGCCGTTTTCGGCAAGAAGGTCCACCGGATCACCCGCGGCGAAGTCCCCGTCGACCCTGGTGACCCCGGCCGGGAGCAGCGAGGCCCCGCCGGAGACGACGGCCTCCACCGCCCCCGCGTCCAGGTGCAGGGCGCCGCGCGGGCTGCTGGCGTGGGCCAGCCAGAGCATCCGGTCGGAGGTGCGGCTGCCGGTGCGCCGGAAGAGCGTTCCGGTGGGCCGTCCGGCCAGCGCCTCGGCGGCGTGGCTGGCCGCGGTGAGCACCACGGGGATGCCCGCGCCGGTCGCGATCCGGGCCGCCTCGACCTTGGTGACCATGCCGCCGGTGCCCACGCCGGCCTTGCCCGCGCTGCCGATCTCGATGCCGTCGAGGTCGTGCGGGCCGCTCACCTCGGCGATCCGGCTGGTGCCGGGCTTGGACGGGTCGCCGTCGTAGAGGCCGTCCACGTCGGAGAGCAGCACCAGCAGGTCGGCCCGGACCAGGTGGGCGACCAGGGCGGCCAGCCGGTCGTTGTCCCCGAACTTGATTTCGGCGGTGGCGACGGTGTCGTTCTCGTTGACGACCGGCATCGCGCCCATCGCCAGCAACTGGTCCAGCGTGCGGTACGCGTTGCGGTAGTGGGTGCGCCGACTGGCGTCCTCGGCGGTGAGGAGCACCTGGCCGACCCGGATGCCGTAGCGGGCGAAGGAGGCGGTGTACCGCGCGACCAGCAGCCCCTGGCCGACGCTGGCCGCGGCCTGCTGGCGAGCCAGGTCCTTGGGGCGCCTGTCGAGTCCGAGCGGGGCGAGCCCGGCGGCGATGGCGCCGGAGGACACGAGGACGACCTCGGGCGCTCCTGGTCGGGCGCGCACCTTGGCGAGCGCGTCCACCAGGGCGTCGACCCGGTCGGCGTCCAGGCCGCCGGCCGCCGTGGTGAGTGAGGAGGAGCCGACCTTGACCACGATCCGGCGTGCGGTCAGCACCTCCTCCCGCAGTGAGTCCTCGCTCATCTCGCTGTACGCCCTTCCGGTGTGGTGCGGGTGCGGCGGGCCGGGCCCGGCCGTCAATCCCGCAATCTACGCGATCCGCGCAGGTCGCCCGCAGGGTGTTTCACCGGGTGGACCGGCCCGGGCCGCGATCCCGCCCCGACCGGGCCGCCGATCCGACCTTCCGGTACCGCTCGTGACGCCACGTCAGATCTGGTGGCCCGTCATCGGCGGACGGCGCAGCGGCCGGGCCGCGCCGGACGGACGCGGACGGCCCCGCCACCCGGGACAGGTGGCGGGGCCGTCCGCCGAGCCGGCACGCGGCTCAGCACTCCTCGCGCGTGGGCGCGGCTTCCGGTCAGTCCTCGTCGTCGCCCTCGATGGCGGACTGGCGGCCGCTGGAGAGCGCCTCGAAGGCGAGGAACTCCGCCTCGGCGGCGTCCCGGCCCTTCTGCTTCTCGCGGCGGCGGTCGACCGCCGGGCGCGGGCTCTCGAAGCGGTGGTCCTCACCGCGGCGGCCGAGCATCTCGGCGCCGGCGGCCATGGTCGGCTCCCAGTCGAAGACGACGGCGTTCTCCTCGGGGCCGATGATGACGGTGTCGCCCTCCTGCGCCCCGACCTTCCACAGCTGCTCCTCGACACCGAGGCGGGCGAGCCGGTCGGCGAGGTAGCCGACGGCCTCGTCGTTCGAGAAGTCGGTCTGGCGGACCCAGCGCTCCGGCTTGACGCCGCGGATGCGGTAGGCGCCGTCCTCCTCGGTGATGGTGAAGCCCGCGTCGTCCACGGCCTTGGGCCGCAGCACGATCCGGGTGGACTCCTCGGCGGGCTTGGCGGCGCGCGCCTCGGCGACGATCTTCGCCACGGCGAAGCTCAGCTCGCGCAGGCCCTTGCGGGAGGCGGCGGAGACCTCGAACACCTGGTAGCCGCGCTCCTCCAGCGAGGCGCGGGTGAGGTCGGCGATGTCCTGGCCGTCCGGGACGTCCACCTTGTTGAGCGCGACCAGGCGCGGACGGTCCTCCAGGCCGCCGTACTCGGCGAGCTCGGCCTCGATGGTCTCCAGGTCGCTCAGCGGGTCGCGGCCGGGCTCGAGGGTGGCGCAGTCCAGGACGTGCACCAGCACCGAGCAGCGCTCGACGTGCCGCAGGAACTCCAGGCCGAGGCCGCGGCCCTGGCTGGCGCCAGGGATCAGGCCCGGCACGTCGGCGATGGTGTAGACGGTGTCGCCGGCGGTGACCACGCCGAGGTTCGGGACCAGGGTGGTGAACGGGTAGTCCGCGATCTTCGGCTTGGCGGCGGAGAGCACCGAGATCAGCGAGGACTTGCCGGCGCTCGGGTAGCCCACCAGGGCCACGTCGGCGACGGACTTGAGCTCCATCACGATGTCGCGGGCCTCGCCGGGCTCGCCGAGCAGCGCGAAGCCCGGGGCCTTGCGGCGGGCCGAGGCGAGCGCGGCGTTGCCGAGGCCGCCGCGGCCGCCCTGGGCGGCGACGAAGCTGGTGCCGTGGCCGACCAGGTCGGCCAGCACGTTGCCCTGGCGGTCCAGGACGACGGTGCCGTCCGGCACCAGCAGGACGAGGTCCTCGCCGTCCGCGCCGGTGCGGTGGCCGCCCGCACCCGGCTTGCCGTTGGTGGCCTTGCGCTTGGGCGAGTGGTGGTACTCCAGCAGGGTGGTGACCTGCGAGTCCACGGTGAGGATGACGCTGCCGCCCTCACCGCCGTTGCCGCCGTCCGGGCCGCCGAGCGGCTTGAACTTCTCCCGGTGCACGGAGGCGCAGCCGTGGCCCCCGTTACCCGCGGCGACGTGAAGTTCGACGCGGTCCACGAAGGTGGTCATGGGTGTGCCTCCAGTGCGGATGAGTTGGCTTGCTTGCTGCGTAAAGCGCGAAGGGCGGACCGGAACATTCCGGCCCACCCTTCGCTGTGGGTCGCTAGGCGACCCGGGAGTCCGCGGGGACTCAGGCCTCGACGGCCACGATGTTGACGACCTTGCGGCCGCGACGGTTGCCGAACTGGACGGCACCGGCGGTCAGCGCGAACAGGGTGTCGTCGCCACCGCGACCGACGCCCGCACCCGGGTGGAAGTGGGTGCCACGCTGGCGGACGAGGATCTCGCCGGCCGAGACGACCTGGCCGCCGAAGCGCTTCACGCCGAGGCGCTGGGCGTTCGAGTCACGGCCGTTACGGGTAGAGCTTGCGCCCTTCTTGTGTGCCATATCTCGCTAACCCCTTACTTGCTGACCGAGTCGATGCTGGTGATGCGCACCGCGGTGTGCTTCTGACGGTGACCCTGACGACGGCGGTAGCCGGTCTTGTTCTTGTAGCGCAGGATGACGATCTTGTCGCCCTTGGTCTGGTCGACCACCTCGGCGTGAGCCTTCACGCCGGCCAGGACCCACGGGTCGGAGGTGACGGCGTCACCGTCGACGACCAGGATGGTCGAGAGCTCGACCGAGTCACCCGGCTTGGCCTCGATACGGTCAATCTCCAGCACGTCGCCGACGGCGACCTTGTGCTGGCGGCCGCCTGCGCGAACGATCGCGTACATGCGGTACCCACTTTCCTAACTCGGTCGGAACCCCCGACGCCAGCCACCTGGGTACGGACACAGGGGCCTCTTCCCGATCGCCGCGCGCGTGCGCGCTGCCCTCGGGAAGGTGATGTGCTCGGGAGCGTGGCGTAGACACGCCGATGGTCAAGAATACGGACCGGCCGCCCGGGGGGCAAACCGGCCCGTACGGCCCGGGGCGGGAGGGGTCCCGCCCCGGGCTCGGGCACTACTCGGACGCCGTATCACCCTCGGCGGCCGCGGCCTTCTTGGCCGCCGCGCTCGTCCGCTTGGTGGCGGTCTTGCGGGCGGTGGTCTTCTTGGCCGCCGTGGCCGTCTTCTTGGCGGCGGTCTTCTTCGCGGCGGTCTTGCGGGCGGCCCGCTTCTTCGGCGCCGGGGCCTCCTCGGCGGGCGCCTCCTCCGCGGCGGGCTCCTGGGCAGCAGGCTCCTCGGCGGGCTCCTCCGCGGCCGGGGCCCCGGCGGGCTCGACGACCACGGTCTCCTCGACGACGACCTGCTCGACGGTCCCGGGCGCCGTCTCGGCGACGGCCTCCGCGACCGCCTCGGCGGCGGTCTCCGCCGCGGCCTCGACCGCCGGTGCGGCGGCGGCCAGGGCCGCCTCCAGCGCCGCGTCGGCCTTCGCCTGCAGCACCACGATCTCGGCGGCCTGCGGCGAGCCGGCCGGAGCCGTCGCCTTGCGCACCGCGCGGCGGCGGGTGCGGCCCGCCGGAGCGGCGGCCGGAGCCTCCGCTGCCTTCGGGGCCTCCGCCGGGGCGGTCTCGACCGCCGCGGCCTCCACGGCCTCCACGGCCGGGGCCTCGACGCCCGGGACCTCGAGGGCCAGCTGGCCCTCGATCTCCTCGCGCACCGGCTCGGCCTCGGCCTCGGCCACGGCCTCGGCGGGCTCCACGACCGTCTCGGCCACGGCGGCCTCGACGGCCTGCGGCTCCTCCTGGCCGGCCCCGCCCTTGCCCCGGCGACGGCGCTTGCCGCTGCCCGAGGCCTCGCCCGCGGCCGTGGCCGGGGCGTGGACGTGGGTGCTCGGCTGCTCCATGTGGACGATCACGCCGCGGCCGTTGCAGTGCACGCACGGCTCGGAGAAGGACTCCAGCAGGCCCTGGCCGACCCGCTTGCGGGTCATCTGGACCAGGCCCAGCGAGGTGACCTCGGCCACCTGGTGCTTGGTCCGGTCCCGGCCCAGGCACTCCAGCAGACGGCGCAGCACCAGGTCGCGGTTGGACTCCAGGACCATGTCGATGAAGTCGATCACGATGATGCCGCCGAGGTCGCGCAGCCGCAGCTGGCGCACGATCTCCTCGGCCGCCTCGATGTTGTTCCGGGTGACCGTCTCCTCCAGGTTCCCGCCCTGGCCGACGAACTTCCCGGTGTTGACGTCGATGACGACCATCGCCTCGGTGCGGTCGATCACCAGCGAGCCGCCGCTGGGCAGCCAGACCTTGCGGTCCAGCGCCTTCATCAGCTGCTCGTCGATCCGGTACGTGGCGAACACGTCGACCTCGGAGGTCCACCGCTGGAGCCGCTCGGCGAGGTCCGGGGCCACGTTGGAGACGTACTCGTGGATGGTCTTCCACGCCTCGTCACCGGAGACGATGACCTTGGTGAAGTCCTCGTTGAAGATGTCGCGGACGACCCGGACGGTCATGTCCGGCTCGCCGTACAGCAGCGCCGGGGCGTTGCCCGTCGCGGCCTTCTTCTGGATGTCCTCCCACTGCTGCTGGAGGCGCTGGACGTCGCGGGTCAGCTCCTCCTCGGAGGCGCCCTCGGCGGCGGTGCGCACGATCACGCCCGCGTCGTCCGGAACGATCTTCTTGAGGATCTGCTTCAGGCGCGCGCGCTCGTTCTCGGGCAGCTTGCGCGAGATGCCGGTCATCGAGCCCTCGGGCACGTACACCAGGTAGCGGCCGGGCAGCGAGATCTGGCTGGTCAGCCGGGCGCCCTTGTGGCCGATCGGGTCCTTGGAGACCTGCACCAGCACGGACTGGCCGGACTTCAGCACCGACTCGATCCGGCGCGGGCCGCCGTGGCCGCCCAGCGCGCCGAAGTTGACCTCGCCGGCGTACAGCACCGCGTTGCGGCCCTTGCCGATGTCGACGAAGGCGGCCTCCATCGACGGCAGCACGTTCTGGACCTTGCCCAGGTAGACGTTGCCGACGTACGAGGTGGCCTGCTCCTTGTTGACGTAGTGCTCGACCAGCACGCCGTCCTCGAGGACGCCGATCTGGGTCCGCTGGCCGTTCTGGCGCACCACCATGACGCGCTCGACCGACTCGCGGCGGGCCAGGAACTCGGCCTCGGTGATGATCGGCACCCGGCGACGGCCCAGCTCGCGGCCCTCGCGGCGACGCTGCTTCTTCGCCTCCAGACGGGTCGAGCCCTTGATGGACTGCACCTCGTCCGGGTCGAAGGACGGCTCGGTGGAGCGGCGGCGCGGCTCGCGCACCTTCACCACCGTGCGGACGCCGTCCTCGGTGGTCTCGGCGACCTCGGCGTCACCGGCCTCACCGCTGCGGCGGCGACGGCGGCGGCGACGGCGCGACGAGGACAGGCCCGCGGCCAGGTCGTCGTCCTCGTCCTCCTCCTCGGCGACGGCCTCGGCCGGCTCCTCGGCGGTGGGCTGCTCGGCCTCGACGGCCGCGGCGGCCTCGGGCTCCTCGGCCTCGCCACGGCGGCGGCGACGGCCGCCCCGACGACGGCGGCGGGACGGACGGCCGTCCTCCTCCCACTCGCCCTCGGTCTCCGGACCGGCGGCGGGGGCTTCGGCGGCGGGCGCCTCGACCGCGGCGGGGGCCTCGACGGCCGGAGCCTGGACCGGCGCCTGGACCGGGGCCTGGGCGGCCGGCTTGCGGCGGTTCGGCTCGACCCGGGTACGGACCCGGCGGCGACGGCCGACGCCGCTGTACTCGTACTCGTCGTCCTCGCGCTCGGCGGCGGCCGGGGCCTCCGCCTGCGCCGGGGCGGCGGTGGGCTGCTGGGGCGCGGGGGGCGCCACGTAGGGAGCGGGCTCCTGGAAGACCGGGGCCTGGAAGACCGCGGTGGCCGGGCGGACGGCGCGGCGGCGCACCCGGTGGTGCGGCTCGGCCTCGGCGGCCGGAGCGGGCGCGGCGGCGGGGGCGGCGGCCGGCTCGGCGGCGGGGGCCTCGACGGCCTCCTCCTCGGCGGGCTCCTCCTCGGCGGCGGGCTCCTCGGCCACCGGCTCCTCGGCCGGGGCCTCGACCACCGGCGCGGCCTCGACCACGCGGCGGCGGCGGGGGCGGCGGGCCGGGGCGGCGGGGGCCTCCTCGGCCACCGGCTCGGCGGCGGCCGGCTCCTCCACGGCGGCCGACTTCTCGGCGGCGGCCGGCTTCTCGGCGGGGGCCTCGGCCACGGGCGCCTCGACGGCGGGCGCGCCAGCCGGAGCCTCGGCGCGCTTGCGGGTGCGGCGGGCCCGGGCGGGCTTCTCGGCGGTCTCGGCCTTCTCCGCCTTCTGGACCTTCTCGGCCTTCGCGGTCTTCTCGACCTGCTCAGCCCGCTCGGCCGGCTGGTCCTGCTCCGCCGCCGGGGCCGGGGCGGCCTCGGACGGGGCGGTCACGGCCGCCTCCGGGGCACCGGCCGGCGCCTCGGCACGCTTGCGGGTGCGGCGGGCCCGGACCGGCTTCTCGGCCGCCGGGGCCGGCTCGGCCGCCGGAGCCGCCGCAGCGGGCGCCTCGTGTGCCTCGGCCGGCAGCACGGTCTCGGCCGCCTCGACGGCCGCACCCTGCGGGGTGCCCGCCG
>NZ_JBEPAK010000227.1:0-11535 GCF_040298565.1 Kitasatospora sp. NPDC001539
GGCCTTTCGGCCGGGGGCGGGCGGGCCGCTCAGCCGTCGTGGCCGGCCGCGGCGGCGACGGCCTCCTCGACGGTGGCGTTCCCGGCGACCAGCTCCAGGGTCTGTCCGGCGGTGCCGGGCTCGTTCAGCAGCGCGGCCAGGACGGCGGCCACGTCGGCCCGGTCGACCGAGCCCCGGCCGGCCGAGGGGGCGAGGCGGACCAGCCCCGTCCCGGGGCCGTCGGTGAGCCGTCCCGGGCGCAGCACCGTCCAGTCGAGTGAGGTGCGGGACCGGACGGCGTCGTCGGCGGCGCCCTTGGCGCGCAGGTAGGTCTCGAAGACCGGGTCGCCGGGGTGGCGGGCGGCCGCGTCGGCGCCCATCGAGGAGATGATCAGGTAGCGCCGCACCCCGGCCAGTTCGGCGGCGTCGGCGAGCAGCACGGCCGCGTCGCGGTCGACGGTGTTCTTGCGGTCGGCGCCGCTGCCCGGTCCGGCGCCGGCGGCGAAGACCACCGCGTCGGTGTCGGCGAGCAGGGCGGCCAGCTCGGGGACGGTGGCGGACTCCAGGTCGAGCAGCAGCGGCTCGGCGCCGGCATCGACGAGGTCCTGGGCCTGTTCTGGGCGGCGGATGATCCCGGCGGGGCGGTCGCCGCGGTCGGCGAGCAGCCGTTCCAGCTTCAGGGCGATCTGTCCGTGGCCCCCGGCGATGACGGTACGCATGGCTCCGACGGTAGCCCGGGCGGGCCGGGCCGTCCTGGGGAGCGCCGCGACCGGACACACCCGCCGACCCGCGACCCCGACCGGACCCCGCGCCCCCGACCGGGCCTCGCGACCCCGACCGGACCCCGCCACCAGGACACCCGCGAACAGGACACAATGGGGCGCATGACTTCGCTCGCCCACCCGCAGCTGCGTTTCACGCCCACCGTGGCGGACCCCTCCGGCCCCCGGGAGCTGGTGATCCTCGGCTCCACCGGTTCGATCGGCACCCAGGCCATCGACGTGGTCCTCCGCAACCCGGACCGCTTCCGGGTGGTCGCCCTGTCGGCGGCCGGTGGCCGGGTGGAACTGCTCGCCGAGCAGGCGCTGCGGCTGGGTGTGCACACGGTGGCGGTGGCCGATCCGGCGGCCGAGCCGGCGCTGCGCGAGGCCTTGGCGGCGAAGGCGGCGGGCCGTCCGCTGCCGGCCGTGCTGGCCGGGCCGGACGCGGCGACCGAGCTGGCCGGGACGGAGTGCCACTCGGTGCTGAACGGCATCACCGGGTCGATCGGCCTGCGGCCGACCCTGGCGGCGCTGGAGGCCGGCCGGGTGCTGGTGCTGGCGAACAAGGAGTCGCTGATCGTCGGCGGCCCGCTGGTGAAGGCGGTGGCGCAGCCCGGCCAGATCGTGCCGGTGGACTCCGAGCACGCGGCGCTGTTCCAGGCGCTGGCCGGCGGTACCCGGGCCGAGGTCCGCAAGCTGGTGGTGACGGCGAGCGGCGGGCCGTTCCGCACCCGGACCAGGGAGCAGCTGGCCGGGGTCACCCCGGAGGAGGCGCTGGCGCACCCGACCTGGGCGATGGGCCCGGTCGTCACGATCAACTCGGCCACCCTGGTCAACAAGGGCCTCGAGGTGATCGAGGCGCACCTGCTGTACGACGTGCCGTTCGACCGGATCGAGGTCGTGGTCCACCCGCAGTCGGTGGTGCACTCCATGGTGGAGTTCACCGACGGCTCGACCCTGGCGCAGGCCAGCCCGCCGGACATGCGGATGCCGATCGCCCTGGGGATCGGCTGGCCGGACCGGGTGCCGGACGTCGCCCCGGCCTGTGACTGGACGAAGGCCGCGACCTGGGAGTTCTTCCCGCTGGACGACGAGGCCTTCCCGGCGGTGGAGCTGGCCCGCGAGGTGGGCACCCTGGGGGGGACGGCGCCGGCGGTGTTCAACGCGGCCAATGAGGAGTGTGTGGAGGCCTTCCTGAAGGGCCGCCTCGCCTTCACGGGGATCGTGGACACTGTTGCCAAGGTCGTGGCCGAGCACGGCACGCCGGTGGCGGGAACTTCCCTGACGGTCGAGGACGTCCTGCACGCGGAGGACTGGGCCCGTGCCCGGGCCCGCGAGCTGGCGGCGGGCTGAGCACACCGGCCCGCGGTACCGGCGGTACCCCCGGTCCGGCAGGGCACGCGGTACGACCAGACGATGAGCGGAGCGGCATGACGGAGGGCCAGCGGTGGCAACGGTTTTGACGGTGGTCGGCATCCTGGTCTTCGTGGTCGGGCTGCTCGTCTCGATCGCCTGGCACGAGCTCGGCCACCTCTCCACGGCCAAGCTGTTCGGCATCCGGGTGCCGCAGTACATGGTCGGCTTCGGCCCGACCCTGTGGTCGCGCCGGAAGGGCGAGACCGAGTACGGCATCAAGGCGATCCCGTTCGGCGGGTACATCCGGATGATCGGGATGTTCCCGCCGGGCGAGGACGGCCGGATCACCAAGCGCAGCAGTTCGCCGTGGCGGACCATGATCGAGGACGCCCGCGAGGCCTCCTACGAGGAGCTCCAGGAGGGCGACGAGGACCGGCTGTTCTACACCCGCAGGCCCTGGAAGCGGATCATCGTCATGTTCGCCGGGCCGTTCATGAACCTGGTCCTGGCGTTCGGACTGTTCCTGACCGTGATGATGGGCTTCGGCGTCTCGATGCCCGTGCCCACCATCGGCTCGGTCGCGGCGTGCGTCGTCAAGGCCGGCCAGCCCACCGACACCTGCCCCGCCGACGCGCCGAAGACCCCGGCCAACGAGGTGGGCCTGCGCCAGGGCGACAAGGTGCTCTCCTTCGACGGCGACCGGATCCGCGACTACGACCAGCTCCAGGCGGACATCCGGAAGTCGCCCGGCAAGCAGGTGGAGATCGTCGTGGAGCGCGGCGGTCAGCAGCTCACCTTCAAGCCCACCATCGCGGTCAACGACGTGCAGAAGTACGACGGCGACGGCGTGCCGCTGAAGGGCCAGACCGTCCAGGCGGGCTTCCTCGGATTCACTCCCAAGAGGGACACCGTCCAGCAGACCTTCGGGCAGTCCGTCGACCGCATGACCGACATGGCCGCGAACGGCGTCAAGTCGCTGGCCGCCCTGCCCGGCAAGATCCCCGGACTCTGGAACGCCGTCGTGGGCGACGCCCCGCGCGACCCCGACTCGCCGATCGGCATGGTAGGCGCGGCGCGGGTCAGCGGCGAGGTGTTCTCCCTCGACGAGTCCGCCGCCCAGCGGGTCGCGATCTTCGTGAACCTGCTGGCCGGCATCAACCTGTCGCTCTTCCTGTTCAACATGCTGCCGCTGCTCCCGCTGGACGGCGGCCACATCGCCGGCGCGGCCTGGGAGGCCGTCCGCCGCCGCATCGCCCGGCTGTTCCGACGGCCCGATCCGGGCCCGTTCGACGTCGCCAAGCTGATGCCGGTGGCGTACGTCGTGGCGAGCGTCTTCATCGGGTTCACCCTGCTGGTGATGGTGGCCGACCTGATCAATCCGGTGAAGATCAGCTAGGGCCGGTCCTCGGACCCCCGGTCCCCCGCCCGGAGTGCGTTCGGGTACGGCGGGTGTGCTGGCGGCCCTGACCGTGCCGTACCGTGGAGGCCGGGTGCGCGATCGTCAGCGCGCCCGGCCTCGGCCGTCCCAGCGGCCGGGCGGTCGACCACACCTCAACCCCGGGGAACCCTGCGCACATGACCGCGATCTCGCTCGGTATTCCGTCCCTGCCGCTCAAGCCGCTGGCCAAGCGCCGGTACTCCCGGCAGATCATGGTCGGCAACGTTCCGGTCGGCGGTGACGCCCCCGTCTCGGTGCAGTCGATGACCACCACCGTCACCTCGGACATCAACGCCACGCTGCAGCAGATCGCCCAGCTCACCGCGTCCGGCTGCCAGATCGTCCGGGTCGCCGTCCCCTCCCAGGACGACGCCGACGCCCTGCCGATCATCGCCAAGAAGTCGCAGATCCCGGTGATCGCCGACATCCACTTCCAGCCGAAGTACGTCTTCGCGGCGATCGACGCCGGCTGCGCGGCCGTGCGCGTCAACCCGGGCAACATCAAGGCCTTCGACGACAAGGTCGGCGAGATCGCCAAGGCCGCCAAGGACGCCGGGGTGCCGATCCGGATCGGCGTCAACGCCGGCTCCCTCGACAAGCGGCTGCTGGAGAAGTACGGCAGGGCCACCCCGGAGGCGCTGGTCGAGTCCGCGCTGTGGGAGTGCTCGCTGTTCGAGGAGCACGACTTCCGCGACATCAAGATCTCGGTCAAGCACAACGACCCGGTCGTGATGATCCAGGCCTACCGGCAGCTCGCCGCCGCCTGCGACTACCCGCTGCACCTCGGCGTGACCGAGGCCGGACCGGCCTTCCAGGGCACCATCAAGTCCGCGGTCGCCTTCGGCGCGCTGCTCGCCGAGGGCATCGGCGACACCATCCGGGTCTCGCTCTCGGCCCCGCCGGCCGAGGAGATCAAGGTCGGCACCCAGATCCTGGAGTCCCTCGGGCTGCGCCAGCGCGGGCTGGAGATCGTCTCCTGCCCGTCCTGCGGCCGCGCCCAGGTCGACGTCTACAAGCTCGCCGAGGAGGTCACCGCCGGGCTGGAGGGCATGGAGGTGCCGCTCCGCGTCGCCGTCATGGGCTGCGTGGTGAACGGCCCGGGCGAGGCCCGCGAGGCCGACCTCGGGGTCGCCTCCGGCAACGGCAAGGGGCAGATCTTCGTCAAGGGACAGGTGATCAAGACCGTTCCCGAGTCGAAGATCGTCGAGACCCTGATCGAGGAGGCGCTCAAGCTCGCCGAGCAGATGCAGGAGGAGGGCGTCGAGGCCGGTTCGCCGACCGTCGTCGCCGCCGAGTGACCGCCGTTCGACCCGATCGCCGGCTCCGGCCCGTCCGGATCCCGCCCGGGTCGAACGCGACTGCAGCGCAGTTTTCCGGAAGCGGGGCCGTCCGTTCGCGGACGGCCCCGCAGCCGTAGCCGGGTGGGGCCACGGAGTAGGGTGCGGCCAGAGTCGTCTCAGTGAGGTGCGGTCTCGATGCTCGACCGAGGTGTGATTCTCCCCAGCTCCTTCCAGGTAGCCCGGGCCCTGGCCGCCACCCGCGTGCTGGAACCCCCCGACCTCGCGGACGCCCTGGAGGTCCTCCACCGCGACCCGGTCGCCAACGCCTTCGTCGCCACCCGGGTCGAGTCCGTCGGGCTGGACCCCTGGCGGCTCGGCGGGGAGATCTGGGGCTGGTACGACCGCGACGGTTCGCTGGAATCCCTCTGCTACGCGGGTGCGAACCTCGTCCTGGTCAACGCCGGACCGCAGGCCGTCGCGGCCTTCGCCGAACGGGCCCGGCGCCAGGGGCGGCGCTGCTCCTCGATCGTGGGGCCGGCCGAGGCGACCGCCTCCTTCTGGGCGCTGCTGGAGCGCAGTTGGGGACCGGCCCGTGAAGTCCGGGCCCACCAGCCGCTGTTGGCGACCTCCACGCCGTCGGCGGAGATCGCACCGGACCCGCTGGTGCGCAGGGTGCGGCGCAACGAGGTCGAGACGCTGATGCCCGCGTGCGTGGCGATGTTCACCGAGGAGGTGGGGGTGTCGCCGCTGGCGGGGGACGGCGGGCTCCTCTACCAGGCCCGGGTGGCCGAACTCGTCTCCACCGGGCGGTCGTTCGCGCGGTTCTCGGACGACGGGCAGGTGGTGTTCAAGGCGGAGATCGGCGCGGTGACGGAGGGGGCCTGCCAGATCCAGGGGGTCTGGGTGGCGCCCGAGCACCGGGGGCAGGGTCTGTCCGAGACCGGGATGGCGGCGGTGCTGGACATCGCGTTGCGGGAGGTGGCGCCGGTGGTCTCGCTGTACGTCAACGACTTCAACCTGCGGGCGAGGGCGGCGTACCGGCGGGTGGGGTTCCGCGAGGTCGGGGCGTTCATGAGCGTGCTGTTCTGAGGGTTCCCCGGGCCGTGCCCGCGGTTCTCCGGGGCCGGGTTCGGATCTTCGGCCGCACCGCCGGGCCGCTGGTAGTAACGTCCGGAGCATGGATCAGCTGACCGGGGTGACGATCGAGGCCATCGACCTTGCGGCCTGGGCGCCGCAGGCGCTGGAGGTCCAGGCGGTGGCGTTCGGGCTCACGCCCGAGGAGGTCACGGTACGGCTGCACATCGTCGGCCGGCACGCCGGGCAGCCCGGGGTGATCGCGTTCGGCGCGATGAGCGCAGGGCGGCTGGTCGGGTTCGGGTACGGGATGCCGAACCGGCGGGAGCACTGGTGGAGCACGGTCATCGAGCCGTACCTGGCCGCCCGGGGCCACGGGGACTGGCTGGACGGGGTGTTCGCGGTCACCGAACTGCACGTGCTGCCGGAGTTCCAGGGGCAGGGCGTCGGGACCGGGCTGATCCGGAGGCTGTGCGAGGCGTCGGAGCTGGACCGGAGCATCCTGTCGGCGATCGACGCCGAGACGCCGGCCCGGCGGCTCTACCGGGCGCTGGGCTACCAGGACTTGGCCCGGGCGGTGCGGTTTCCCGCCACGGACCGGCTGTACGCGGTGATGGGAGCGCGGTTGCCGCTGCGGGGCCCCGGCGTCGGCCCGCAGGCGGGGGTTTGAAGACGGGCCCTAGGCAGGCCGGGGGCGCACGGGCCTGCGGGCTCACCGGCTCCCGCTACGAGAGGTGCCCCGCGAACTCCAGGTGGAGTTCGGCGTCCTCCTGGCGGCCCGCGGTGAGCGAGCGGAGGGCCAGGTCCACGGAACGGAAGAGGGTCCAGCCGCGCAGGCGGTCCTCGTCGACGCCGAGGGCGTCGGAGAGCTGGTGGAGCCGGCGGCGGACGGCGGCGGGGGCGCCGGGGGAGCCGAGCAGGGTGTCGGCGCGGTCCAGCGCGAGCCGGGCCAGGTCGTAGGCCCGCTCGCCGGCCAGCGGGCGCGGGTCGATCGCCAGCCAGGGGGCGCGGTCGGCGGCCAGGACGTTGCCGTGGTGGAAGTCGCCGTGCAGGAGGAAGTTCTCGGTGGCGGAGGCGGCCAGGGACTCGGCGGTGGCCAGCGCTTCGGCGATCAGGGGCTGGGCGGCGGTCAGGGAGCGGCCGGTCCCTGCGGGGTCTTCGCCGTGTCGGGTGAGCTCGGCGACCCGGGCGGCGGCGTCGGCGACCCGGGCGCTGAGGGTGGGGTAGGGGGCCGGCGGCTCGGGCAGCTCCACCCAGAGGCGGTGCAGCAGGCTGGTGGCCTCCAGCATGGCCTTGGACTCGGCCAGTGAGCGCAGCGGGATCTCGCCGTGGAGGCGCTCCAGCAGGAGGACGCCCTCGGCGGGGTCGGCGTCGAGGAGGAGGACGGCACCCCGGCCGGCCCAGTGGGTGAGGGCGGTGTGCTCGTGGGCGGTCTCGGGGGTGACCAGGCCGGTCTTGAGGACGGCGGGGGAGAGGTCGTCGCGGTGGACGTACGTGATCAGGCTGAGGCTGCCGCCGGGGTCCAGGGTGCGTTCGGGGGTGAGGTTCCAGCGGCTCAGGTGGGCGGCTGCTCGGGCGGGCAGGGTGGTCAGCCACTGGCGGCCCGCCTCGCCGTGGGCGGCGGTGACGCTGTCGGCCAGCCAGGTGGGGACGGGGACGGGGGGCGGGCTTCCCGACATGCCTGGCCTTCCGGTTGGTGGGGTCCTCGGGGCGTGTGTCCATTGTCGGGGATGGCGGGGGATCGGGGGTGGTGGGACGTGCCGCGGGCGGGGGCCCGGGTGCCGCCGGTGCCGTCAGGGCCGGGGCGTCGCCGTCGGCGTGGGGACGGTTTCCGGGATGCCGGGGAAGGCGGTGTCGGGGGCGCCCCAGCGGCGGGCGCGGAGGGCGCAGTCGCGCAGGGCGGTGGCGGCGGTGGGCCGCTGGGCGGCGGGCAGGGCGGCGACCAGGTCGGCGTAGACGGCGCTGAGCCGGGTTTCGAGGTGGGCGGCGAGTCTGGTGGCGGCGGGGGCGTCGGTGACCGGGAAGGGCAGCTGGTAGCCGCCGGCGGCCGGGGTGGGGGTGGCGCCGAGGGTGGTGAGGAGGCGCTGCCAGGCGTCGCGCTGGGCCTGGTGGGCGGCGTGGGCGGTTCGGGCGTCGGCGCGCGGCCGGTCCTCGGAGAGGTGGGCGCCGACGACGCCGTAGCCGTAGACGGCGGCGTGCTCGGCGCCGAGGGCGTTCTGCAGGGCCGGTACGGAGTCGGTGCCCGGGGTGGAGCCGGTGCCCGGGGCGGAGCCGGTGCCCGGGGCGTCGGGCTTCGGGGCGGTGGTGGCGGCGGGCTGGTCGATGCCCTGGTCGGTCGGGTCGAGGGCGGTGGCGTGCAGGGTGTTGGCGGCGGCGACGGAGGCGAGCAGCCGGGCCAGCGGCGGCCGGGCGGCGCCGAGCTCGGCGAGGCGGAACTGGGCGGTCCGGCGCTCCAGGGCGGCCAGGGCGGCCAGGGCGGCCGGGGTGGCCGGGGTGGCCGGGGTGGCCGGGGTGGCCGGGGCGGTCGGGGTGGTGGTCGCGGTGGGGGTGGCGTTCGCCGCGGGGGTGGTGGCGGCCGAGGTCGGCGGCACCGAGGCGGCGGGGACGCCGTAGGCGAGCGCGGCGCGGTGCTGGGCGGTTTCGGCCCGGAGGGGCTGGAGCAGGGCGGTCCGGGCGTCCGGGGCGGCGAGGGCACTGTCGTACGCGGCCAGCAGGGTGTCGGTGGCGGCGAGGGCGCGCAGGCGGACGGCGAGGTCCGGGTCGGGGCCGGGGCGCCGGTTGCCGGGCAGCACGTCGCCGTCGGGGTCGCCGCCGGGGGAGCCGGTACAGGCGCTGGCGAGGGTGATCAGCCCGAGGGCCAGGAAGGTCCGTCGGCTGGGCGGCTGCATCGCGGTCACTCCGGGGCGGGTACGGGAGGACGGCCTCCCCGCCTGCCCTCGTCGGCCTGAATCTTCGCAGAACCCCCACGATTGCGGGCGGCGGCCCGGGCCGGGCGGGCGGATGTGACCTTGCTCGCAGTGGGTGGCGTCCGACCGGTCGGTGGTGGTCCGGAATCGGTGGTTGGGTGCTTCACCGGCTAGGCTTTGGGCCGAGCTGCCGTGACCCGGTGTGCGCCCCTGCGGCGCGGAGGGCGCGGGGCGACCTTCCGACAACAGCAGACGCGGCCGAGGAGTCCACCCGGATGAGCACCACCCACACCGACCGGCTGCGCGCGTTGCTCGAGCCGCTGGCCGCCCAGGCCGGACTGGACCTGGAGGACGTCAAGGTCACCAAGGCGGGGAGCCGCCGGCAGGTGCAGATCGACGTCGACACCGACGGCGGCGTGGACATGGACACCATCGCCGAGTTCAGCCGGGTGGTCGGCGAGGCCCTGGACGCGTCCGACGTGATGGGCGACGAGCCCTACCTGCTGGAGGTCGGTTCGCCGGGTGCGGAGCGTCCCCTGGTCCTGCCGCGGCACTGGCAGCGTGCGGAGGGCCGGCTGGCCGCCATCCACCTGGTCGACGGCGGGGAGATCGTCGCCCGGGTGCTGGAGGCGGACGAGGACGGCGCGCTGGTCGAGGTGCAGCCGGTGAAGGGGCGCGGCCGTCCGAAGGAGCGCCGTCTGGAGTACGGCGAGGTGGCCCGGGCGCGGGTCCAGGTCGAGTTCAACCGCAAGGACGACGAGAAGCTCCTGGACGAGGCCGCCGACTTCGACGACGCCGCCGACTCCGCCGAGGGGGACGACGGCACCGAGTGAGCCCCGGCCGCCGTACGACCATCATGAACGTGACGAAAGACGAGGAGGCGTAGCCGTGGACATCGACATGAGTGCCCTGCGCACGCTGGTCAACGAGAAGAACATCCCCTTCGACCTGCTGGTCGAGTCCATCGAGTCCGCCCTCCTCACCGCGTACCACCGCACCGAGGGCTCGCGCCGCCGGGCCCGGGTGCACCTGGACCGCAAGAGCGGCCACGTCACCGTGTGGGCCATGGAGGACCCGGCGGAGCTGGACGAGGGGGTCGAGCCGAAGGAGTTCGACGACACCCCGAGCGGCTTCGGCCGGATCGCGTCCAGCATCGGCATCCAGGTGATGATGCAGCGCCTGCGCGACGCCGCCGACGACCAGACCTTCGGCGAGTACGCGGGCAAGGAGGGCGACATCGTCACCGGTGTCGTCCAGCAGGGCAACGACCCGAAGAACGTGCTGGTCGACATCGGCAAGCTGGAGGCCATCCTGCCGCCGCAGGAGCAGGTCCCGGGCGAGGACTACCGGCACGGCACCCGCCTGAAGTGCTACGTGGTGGCGGTGCGCCGCGGGGTCCGCGGGCCGTCGGTCACGCTGTCGCGCACCCACCCGAACCTGGTCAAGAAGCTGTTCGCGCTGGAGGTCCCGGAGATCGCGGACGGCAGCGTGGAGATCGCCGCGATCGCCCGTGAGGCCGGCCACCGGACCAAGATCGCGGTCTGGTCGCGCCGCGCCGGGCTGAACGCCAAGGGCGCCTGCATCGGTCCGATGGGCTCCCGGGTGCGCGCCGTGATGGGCGAGCTGCACGGCGAGAAGATCGACATCGTGGACTGGTCGGAGGACCCGCGCGAGATGGTGGCCGCCGCGCTGTCCCCCGCACGGGTGACCAGCGTGGAGATCGTGGATGCCGCCCAGCGCTCCGCGCGGGTGATCGTTCCGGACTACCAGCTGTCGCTGGCGATCGGCAAGGAGGGGCAGAACGCCCGCCTGGCCGCGCGTCTGACCGGCTGGCGGATCGACATCCGGCCGGACACCGAGGGCCAGACCGAGGAATCCCCGGCCCAGTAGTCAGTGTTGTCCTGAGCGTCCCCGCGGTCCTCCGGGATCAGCGGGGCGGCGCCATGTCGCTTCGGAGGGGTAGACTTGCCTTCGTCTGGCCGGACGCATGTCCGAGCACGCCCGGAACGCACCTGCGTGGGCTGCCGCAAGCGCGCGGCCAAGCACCAGCTGTTGCGTGTCACGGCGGTCGAGGGCGTCTGCGTCCCCGATCCCCGTGGCGCACTCCCGGGCCGGGGCGCACACCTGCACCCCGATCCGGCCTGCCTCGACCTCGCGGTCCGCCGTCGGGCGTTCCCCCGGGCCTTCCGGCTCCAGGGCGCGCTCGACACGGAGCGGCTCCGCGAGTTCATCGAGGAGCGGGCGGGCGGGGCCTCCTAGTCGGGCCGCCTCCCGCGACAGCCGCCGCCCAGCGCGGCGGAGAACCACCGCAACAAGCACGGCGTGCGGGCAGCCGCGCGCCGCGCCACCAGTCAGGTACCTCGCGATGTGGAAGTAGGTCGAGATTGCGATGAGCACTCGATGAGTACGCGATGAGTACGCGATGGGTACGCCCATGAAGTAGCGACAGTCCGGCGGACGAGACCCCCGGACTCATAGACAGGAGTGAAGTGGCTAAGGTCCGGGTTTATGAACTCGCCAAGGAGCTTGGCTTGGAGAGCAAGGCCGTGATGGCCAAGCTGACCGAGCTCGGTGAGTTCGTCCGTTCGGCGTCCTCGACGATCGAGGCGCCGGTCGTGCGCAAGCTGACTGACGCGCTTGGAGTGGCCCCCACCGGTGGTGGCGCCAAGCCTGGCCCGCGGAAGACCGCGGCGCCCCAGCCCGCGGCACCTGCCGCGGGTGCACCCGGCTTGGGTGCACCC
>NZ_JBEPAK010000228.1:0-11359 GCF_040298565.1 Kitasatospora sp. NPDC001539
GGGGGTGCGGACACGGCACGGGGGCCGTCCGCCGACTGCGGCGGACGGCCCCGGTGCTGCTGTCACCCGTTGATGCAGATGTTGCCGAACGCCGGGTTGAGGAGCCCGATCACGTCGATCGAGTTGCCGCAGACGTTGGCCTCGAGGTTGATCGGGACCTGGATCAGGTTGCCGGACAGGATGCCCGGCGAGTTGGCGGCGATGCCGTTGGCGGTGGCGTCGCCGGCCGCGGCGGTCCCGGCACCGGCGAGGACCGTCACTGCGGCGAGCGCGGTGGCGGCGAGGGTGGTGCGAATACGCATTGCGTCACTCCTTGTGAGGGTGGCGAACAGTCGGTGTGACGATCACACTCGCACCGATGGAACTCGACGGCAGTCCGGGAGCGTCCGAATTGGTCACTCAGAGGGCGTGTCGCGCTGTTCCCGGTCCGCGGCGGACCTGGCGGATCCGCTCACGGTCAGTGATTCCAGCAGCTCCCGGGCCGGTTCAAGACCGGGCTCGGCCGCCACCGCGCGGTGCAGCAGCCCGAGTGCGAGCGCCCCGTCCCCGGCCGCCAGGGCGTCCAGCGCCCGGTTGTAGTCGATCCGACCGGCGTAACGCAGGCGGAACAGCGCGGACAGGTCCTCCCGGCAGGACGGGCAGCCCAGCGCCTGCCGGTCCGCCGGTACCTTGCACAGCGGGCACAGCACGTCCAGGGGGGTCACGGTGCTCATCGCGGACCGGCCTCCTCCGGGCGGACCGGGCCGAGCGACTCGGCGGCCGGCTCGCTGCCGAGCTCCCGTTGCGCCTGCGCGTAGAGGGCCAGCAGGTTCGACATGTGGGTGTTGACCGCCTCCATGTTGGGGGCCTCCACCGCCTCGTCCAGCCCGCGCAGCTCCGCCATGATCCGCTGGGCCAGCGCCGACGAGACCATGCTCTGGTTGACGTAGACGTTGCACATGGTGAGCATCCGGAAGGTGTGCCCGAGCGAGTCGCACAGCTCGTCCGCCTTCTGGGCCGCCCGCATCGCGCCCTCCCAGTCCGCCGCCTCCCGGCGCAGCCGCAGTTCGGCGGCCACCGAGCGCAGCCGGTCCAGGTCGCTCGGGTCCAGGTGCTTCTCGCAGTAGTGGATGAACAGGCTCAGGTAGGCCTCCGAGCCGCGCACCCAGCGCTGGGCCTTCAGCTGGCGCTGCGCGCGCTCCAGGGCCTCGTCCACCGACTGGCCGCGGGTCTGCCCGGCCGCCAGGTCGTCCAGGGCGTCCATCAGCCGCTGCGCCTCGCGCATCTCCGCCTCGGTGAGCTCGCCGCCCCAGCGGTCCGTGAAGGACTCGATCTGCCGCTGCTGCTCCTCGACCTGCACCTTCAGCTCGGGGTCGAGGGTGACCCGCTCCAGCTTGACGGTCTTCTCCCCGCCGCCCTGGATCCGCACCGACAGCGTGATCGTGCGGTCCCGGTCGAGGCCGAAGGAGACCTCCACCGGCGTACGACCGCCGAGCCCCTCGGGCAGCCGCAGGGTGAGGTGGCCGATGAGCTCGTTCTGCTGGGCGATCTCGTGCTCGCCCTCGTAGACCGCCACCTCCAGCCGCTGGCGGCCGCTGCCGGAGACCACGAACTCCCGGCTGACCGGCGAACTGGTCGGGTAGCTGGTGTTCTTGGGGATGATGACGGCGAGCCGGCCGTCGTTCAGCTCGATGCCGAGGTTCTTCGGGGTGATGTCGAAGGGGTTGGTGACCTGCATCAACTCGCCGCAGCCGGTGCAGGCTTCGCTGCCGGGCGGGCTGACCGTCCCGCAGGCGGCGCAGCGCAGGCCGACGTCCTCGGCGGCGGTGGAGGCCACCCTGGTCTGCCCGGGGGCCGCCGAGTTGAGCGCCTCGCCGCACAGTTCGCAGGCGGTGACGCCGGGGGCGGCCGGGGTGCCGCAGCGCGGGCAGTTGTCGCTGCGCACCACGGTGACGGACTGCGCCTGCTTCGGCACGGTCGCGCCCGGTGTGGCCGAACCTGCCATGTCGTGACCGCACTTGGGGCACTCGGCAGCCGCGGTGTCCACCGGGATGTGGCAGGTCGGGCAGGACACCCGGTCGCCACCGAGCAGGGAGGTGGCGCAGTTGGCGCAGTTGGAGGCGGAGAGGTCCCCGGGGGCACGGCACTCGGGGCACTCCACCTCGCCGACCAGCGCGGACTGCACGGCCGCGCCGAGTGCCACGCACTGCATCGGGTTGACGCCGCGCTTGATCCGGTGGTTGCCGAAGACCTCGCCGAGCCGCCGGGCGACCAGCGGGATCGACGTCGAGCCGCCGACCAGCACCACCTCGTCGATGTCCCCGACGGTCAGGTTGGCCTGCATGATGGCCTTGTGGGTGAGCTCGATGGTCCGCTCGATCTGGGCCTCGATCAGCTCCTCGAAGCGGCTGCGCTCGAACTCCGTCTCCAGCACCAGCTGTCCGGCGCCCAGGCCCGGCAGGATGACCTCGGAGGACTGCTGGTTGGACAGCTCGATCTTGACGGTCTCGGCGGTGGAGGCGATCTTCGGGCGGTCGCGCAGGTCGGGCTGGTAGTCCGACCCGTACTCCTCGCGGATGTCCTCCAGCAGCGCGGTGGCGATCGCGCGGTCGAAGTCGTCACCGCCCAGCAGGTTGTCGCCCTCGATACCGAGCACCGAGACCGAGCCGGGCACCAGCAGCAGGATGGAGATGTCGAAGGTGCCGCCGCCGAGGTCGTAGACCAGGACGGTCCGGCCCTCCTCGCTCGCGTCCCCGGCCAGGCCGTACGCGAGCGCAGCGGCGGTCGGCTCGTTGATGATCCGCAGCACGTGCAGGCCGGCCATCCGGCCCGCCTCCTGGGTGGCCGCGACCTGCCGCTCGCCGAAGTACGCGGGAACGGTGATGACGGCCCGGTGGAACGGCTCGCCGAGGCGCTGCTCGGCGTCCTCCTTGAGCCGGTGCAGGATGATCGCGGAGATCTCGATCGGGGTGTAGGAGCGGCCGTTGAACCAGACGTTGACGTCTCCGTCGGTGCCGGCGGTGACCTTGTAGTCGACCTCCTTGAGGGCCACCTGCACCTGCGGGTCCTTGAACTTGCGGCCCATGAAGCGCTTCACCGAGCGGATCACGTTGGCGCCGTCGATGGCGGTGCGGCTGCGTGCGGTGGAGCCCACCAGCAGCTCGCCCTTGCGGCCGCTGCCGACCACGGAGGGCGTGGCCTCCTGGTTCTGCCGGTTGAAGATGATCTCCGGCTCGCCCCGGCGCAGGTGGGCGACCACCGAGTTGGTGGTGCCCAGGTCGATGCCGAGTGTGCGGTACATGTCGTTCCCCTCTTGCCCCTCGTGGTCCTGGCTACTTCTTGTGCTTGCCGCGCTTGCCCTGCCTGCCCGCGGCCTTGGCCTGCCGACGGACCCGGGGCGGCACCGGCCGGGCGGCGGCCTCCCCGCCCGCCGGCGTCCCGTTCGGCGGTGCCTCGGTCAACGGCCCCTCGTCCGAGGTTGTTTGACTCGACGGCGCCCCGCCCGGCGGCGTTTCGCCCGACGACGCCCCGCCCGACGGTGCTTCGCCCGACAGGCCCTCGGCAGACGGCGCCCCGCTCGACGGGACCGCGGTCGACGACGGGCGCACGTTCGACGGCGTCTCCAGCTCGGGCTGCTCCGGCCCCGGCGCGGTGAGCCGGGGGTCCTCCACCGCCGGCAGCGCCGACTCCGGAGCGGCGACCACCACCTGGGCCCGCCGCAGCACCTCCTGCTCCCAGAAGAAGCCGGTCACCACCGTCTGCACCACCGTCTCCGGCGCGACCCCGGGCCGCACCTCGGTGCCGACGATTTCGGTCAGCGCCGGATCCGCCGCCAGGCCCTCCAGCCGCATCGGCCGCACCCCCGCCTTGGCGAGCCGGCCGAGCAGTCGCCGGCGGGTCGCCTCGATGCCCGCACCCCGGCCGAGCGCGACCAGCTCGCGGTCCAGGCCGAGCGCGGCGAGCGCGTCGTCCACCTCGACCAGCACGCCCAGCAGTTCGCGCTGCTCGGCCCGGGCGGCCTGCTTCTGCTCCGTCAGCTTGCTCCCCAACAGGGATGCCCGGAAGAGGAGTTGGCTGAACTTGCCGTCCAGGTCGACGGATTCGACGCCCGGCGGGACCTCCAGTCGCTGGTGGCCGTCGAGCAGGGATGCGGTCGGTGCGTCGGTCATTCGGGTACCTCGATCTGCGGCAGCACGGACAGGTCGGCCGCGTAGCGGACGGGGACGGGCGGTTCGGGGTCGGCTCCGCCGGGCGGGGGCTCGGCGAAGTCGGCGGCCAACTCGGCGCGGTGCAGGGCGAGAAGGGCCGGGGCGGGCGGCAGCGGCGGGCGCTCGATCACCAGCAGCGGCTCGGCGAGCGCGGGCGCGAGCAGGTCGGCGGCCTGGTCGACGGGCTCCGGCGGAAGCGGCTGCTGGAGGTCCACCTCCAGTCGCCGGTCCGGGTTGCGCAGCAGCGCGGCGGCGTCCTGGATCTGCTGGCGGGTGAACCGGCCCGCCTTGAGCGCCTTTCCGACCGAGAGGTTGATCTCGCGCACCCCGGCCGTGAGCGGGATGCCCAGGACCTCGTACGGCGACGGTTCGTGCAGTGGCATGGCGGGCGGCCCCTCTCCTCACGGCTGGTCGGTCACGGCTGGTCGGTCACGGCGGGTTCACTCACGGCTCTGCGGTCACGGCTCGCCCCACTCTCCGCGGCGCTCGGCTCCGCGCACCGGCTCCGTCCCCTCGGCTCCGCGCACGCGGCGGACCGTAGGGCGCGGGCCGTCCGGCGCGCACGGCCGGCACGGCCGAGCGCGGACGACCGAGCGCGGACGGCCCGGCGTACGGTCTACGACGACGCCGGCCGCCCCCCGGTTGCCGATCAGCGGAGCATGTTGATGCGCACCTGGAGGGAGCGCAGCTCCGGATCGCCCGGATTGTGCTCGACGGCCTGGCGGACCAGGTGGCGGGCGTCCCGGTACTGGCGGGCGTTGGCCCGGGCGACGGCGTAGGAGCTGTAGACGATGCCGAGTTCGGTGTGCAGCTTTGCGGTGTCCTCCGGGGTGCGGGAGAGCGCGAGCGCCTCCTCCAGCAGGCGGATCGCCTCGGTGTAGCGGCGCCCGTCGTAGTGGCCGATCGCCTCGCCGCGCCAGACGCTGACCATCAGCCGGCGGATGTCGGCCGAGTCGTCGTAGGACTTGGCCTTCTGCAGCATCGCGGCCTGGGCGGTGAACGGGCTGTCGGCCATGTTGTCCAGGACGTGGTTGGCGAGCAGCACGGCGACCCGGCGCGGGGCCTCGGCCGTGACGTCGCCGTCCCAGTCGGGGTCGGCGCGCAGCGCCTCGGCCATGTGGGCGACGGCGCCCGCCCGGTCGTCGGCGAAGGCGGCGGCGCGGGCCAGCTGGCGGTGCACGAAGGCGAGGCCGTGCCGGTTATCCGGGTCGTCGCTGAGGTCGATCAGCAGCCGCCACATCCCGGCGGCCTCCTCCAGGTCCGCGACCGGGGCGTCGGGGCGGCTGAGTTCACCGGCCCGGTTGCCGAGGGCGGCCTTCAGGAAGTGCCGGGCGGTCGGGTCGCCGGGGACGAGGTCGAGGCTGCGCTGTAGCAGGTCGATGGCGCGCGGGTAGTCCTTCTCCTCGTTGTTGATCTTGCGGGCCCACTGGGCGTACGTCGCGCCGAGGTCGCCGCGCACCTCGCGGTCGTCCGGGGCCAGCGCGAAGGCCTTCTCCAGCAGCGCGGCGGCCCCGGCCTGGTCGTCGTCGCTGCTCTTGAGCAGGGCGCGGGCGGCCCGGACGCCGGACTCGGCGGCGATCCTGGCCGCGTCGGCGGGCAGTTCGACGCCGGGGACGATCCGGGCGCGGGTGAGGCAGTCCAGGGCCTCGCGCCAGTCCTGGAGGCGGTGGTGTTCGCGGGCCTGGCTGATCAGGGCCTCGCCGAGCAGCGCCTGCCAGGCCTCGCCGCGCTGGTTCTCGGGCACCGCGTCCAGGGCGGCGACGGCGGCGGCCTGGCGGCCCTGGAGGTTCAGGTAGCGCTGCGGGCCGAGCTCGCCGAACAGGCCGAGGGCGCGGGTGAGGGCGGGCGCACCGAGCCCGGCGGGACGCTTCCAGGCCCGTACGGCCTGCTCGAACGCCGGTGCCCAGGCGGCGAGTTCGGGCTGGGCGCGGAGCAGCCGGTCGAGGGTGGGGCCGACGGCGAGGCGGCGGGCGGGGCGGCCGGGCAGGGTGATCCGGACGTCCTCCTGGGCGAAGGCGTCGGCGGCGTGGGCCTCCATGCCCAGGCGCAGCGTCCAGGCGGTGGCCTCGTCGCCGGTGCGTCCGGCGGCCCGGTCGAGGGCGCGGAGGTCCTCGCGGAGGCGGTCGGTGAGGGCGGTGCGGGCGGTGGCCCTCCGCTTCGGCTCGACCGGGCGGCCGGTGATCCGGGCGGACTCGGCCCACAGTTCGTCCTGGTGGAGGGCGGCGACCAGGCAGCCGAGCGTCCAGGCCCAGACCTGCTCGTCGGCTTCCCCGGCGGCCTCCTCGGTGCCGGTGGCAGGCTCCCCGACGGCAGGGGCCTCGGCGGCGGGGCCCCCGGCGGCGAGCCGGTAGCCGGAGAGCCCGAGCGCGTGCAGCAGCCGGGGATGGGCCGGGTCCTTGAGCAGCAGCGCGCGGTAGGCCCGGTAGGCCTCGCGGTGGCGGCCCTCGAGGGCGTGCTGGTGGGCCTCGTGCTCGCCGAGCAGGACCAGTGCGCCGGCCGCCTGGGGGTGGCCGGGTGCGAGGGCGAGGGCCTGGCGCAGGTCAGCGGCGGCCCGTCCGGGCTGTTCGGCGGCGAGGGCGGCGCCGGCCCGGCGGACCAGGACGGCGGCCCGGGCGGCGTCGGCGTCCTCCGGGAGCTCGGCCAACGCCTCGTCGAGGCGGCCGAGTTCGGCGCGCAGCAGGGCGAGGTCGAGTCGCAGCGGCGCGGCGGCGGCGCTGTCGCCGAGGGCCTCGGCCCAGGCGGCGAGGACGGGTTCGGCCTGTTCGGGGGTGCCGGCCCGGCGGGCGCAGTCCAGGACGGCCCGCAGGGCGGGCCCGGAGCAGCGGACACAGCGCGCCGGGGCGCCCCCGGCGGGGGCGTGCAGGTGGTCGGAGCAGGCCTCGCGGCCGCAGCCGCCGCAGCCGCCGGTGGCGGGGCGGTCGCAGACGGCGCAGTCGCCGAGGGGTTCGGCCTGGGAGCGGGGGGCGCCGGGCGAGGCCAGGAAGTGGCGGTACCAGTCCAGCGCGGTGGCCCAGTTGCCGGCCCGTTCGGCGAGCAGGGCGCGCAGCCGGGCGAGGGCCGGGTCCCCGGTCGGGTCGGGGTCGAGCGGCCCGAGCAGCGCGATGGTCTGGACGGGACGGCCCGCGAGCAGGGCCGCCGCCGCGAGGTGGTAGCGGTCGCGCTGCCCGGCGGTGGCGTCGAGCAGGGCGGTGACCTGCTCGGGGACGCCGTCGGCCAGGGCGAGGGCCGCCCGCAGCCGGGACTGCCGGTGGGTGAGGGCGCCGGGCAGGGTGTCGGCCAGGGCGAGGGCGGCGGCGGCGCGCCCGCGCGTCTCGGGCCGGTCCCGGCCGGTGGCGAGCAGGTGGGCGGCCTCGCGCAGGGCGGCCTCGCGCAGCGCGGCCCGGTAGCCGGGGGCGGCGGGGTGCTCGGCCGCGGCCTGCTGCCACAGTTCGCGGGCGGCGGCCGGGTCGGCGGCGAGTCGGGTGCGGGCGAGCCGGTCGCGGGCCATGGCTTGGCGGGCGTGGAGTTCGGGATCGTCGAGCGCCTCCCAGCGGGCGAGGGCGCCGGCCTGGTCGCCGGTGCGGGCGAGGGCGAGGCCGTGGTGGAAGGCGGCGATCCGGCTCCAGCGGGAGTCGGGTTCGGTGTCGGCTTCGGCACGCAGGACGGGCGCGGCCTCGGCGGGGCGGCCGGCGGCGGTCAGGGCGGCGCCGAGTCGCACCCGGGCGGGGCGCCAGTCGGGGGCCTGGTCGAGGCCGGCCCGGTAGTCGGCGGCGGCCTCGGCCGGGCGCTCGGCCCGTTCGTGGACGAGGGCGAGGCCGAACCTGGCCGGGGCGAAGGAGGGTTGGACGGTCAGGGCGGCGGTGAACTGCTCCTGGGCCCGGTCGTCGGCGCCGAGCAGCAGGGCGAGCCGGCCGAGGGCGTAGCGCGGGCGCGGGTCCGCCGGGGCCTCCTCGGCGGCGGCCGCCAGGTCGGCCCAGGCGGCGTCGGTGGCGCCGAGCCGTTGGCGGGCGAGTCCGCGGAACAGCAGGCTGTCGGTGCGCAGCGCCGGTCCGCGTCCCCAGGGCGAGGGCTCGCCGGGGCCGCGGTTCAGTGCTTCGTCGAAGGCGGCGACGGCGGCTTCGTCGCGGTGCTCGGTGAACAGCTGGGCGCCCCGGCGGAACCAGAGTTCGCCGCTGCCGCCGGGCGCGGCCGCGGCGAGCAGGGGCTCGGTCTCGGCGGTGCGGCCGGTGGCGCGCAGCAGGGCGGCCCGGGCGAGCACCGGCCAGTCCCGGCCGGGCAGGGCGGCGAGGGCGCGGGCGGTGGCGTCGTCGCGCTGTGCGGTGGTGCCCTCCCGGCACAGCTGTTGCAGCCAGTGCTGGGCGCGGGCGGCGGCTTCGGCCTCCTCGCCCGGCTCGGCTCCGGCGGCGGTGGCCCGGAGGAAGGCGAGCAGCGGGCCGAGGTCGCCGTCGGGGGCCAGCATCCGTTCGTCGGCGAGGCGGCGCAGGCTCCACCGGGGCAGTTGCCGGGCCGGATCGGTGAGCAGCGGGAAGGCTTCGCGGTGGAGGGCGACGGTGGCCTGCTGGTCGCCGGTGGGGATGGTGGCCTCGGCCTGTCCGAGCAGGGCGAGGCCGCGCTGGGGGCGGAGTTCCTCGGGCCCGGTGGCGAGTCGGCGGGCCAGTCGGGCGTAGTGGCGGCGGGCCTGGGGGGCCTTGCCGGCGGCGAGCTTCTCCGCGGCGGCGGCGAGGGCCTTGGCGACGCCCGCGGCGTCCAGGGCCGTTCGCCTGCGCCCGAGTACGACGGCCGCCACTGCGGCCAGTGCCACCACGACCAGTAGCACCGCGGTCAGCAGCATGCACCGTCCCCCTGTTGTCCGACAGACGCCGACTCATGATCAACAACCCCCGTACGATCATGATTTGACGTTGTTTCGTGATGTTGCTCCCGGCGCCCATCAGAATAGGCCCTCCTCAGGGTGGACGAACAGGAACCCGGACTATCCTGGGCAGCGCATCGGCAGCATCAGCAGCGGTGACAAGCGTCGGGGGTCGTGTGTCCGAGTCTCGTTGGGTGCCCGGGCTCCGCTTCGGGCCCGAGTTCGACCCCGAGCAGTACGAACTACTGGAGTTCCACCACCGCGGTGGGGAGGCCGAGGTGTGGCGGGCCGTGCGCACCGGCCACAACGGGATCAAGGAGCTGGTCGCCGCCAAGATCATGCTGGAGCGCGACCCGTCCGAGGTGCGCCGCTGGCTGGGCCGCTGGGACGACGTGTCGCACAACGCCCACCGGCTCGGCGTCACCGACCTGGTGGTCCCCAGCTTCCTGCTCGGCCCCTCCCCGCACCGGCCCGGCACGGTGCCCTCCGGCGGCCTGCTGGGCTACCAGATCTCGCCCTGGGTCGACGGCGTACCGCTGCACACCTGGGCCCGGAGCCAGCGCGGCGGGCAGACGGCGGTGGCCGAGGTGCTGACGCGGCTGTGCCGGATCGTCGACGAGCTGCACCGCAAGCGCTGGGTGCACCGCGACATCTCCCCCGCCAACGTGCTGGTCGACGCCCAGGGCCAGGTCAAGCTGATCGACCTGACCTTCCTCGCCCCGCTCGACCACACCCTGACCGTCGCGGTCTTCACCCCCGGGCACGTCCCGCCGGAGGCGGAGCAGGTCGGCGGCTTCCCCACCACCGCCAAGGACCTGTTCGCGGTCGGCACCCTGGCCCGCACCCTGCTGCTGCCCGACCACGGCCGGCTCGACCACCGGCTCGCCGCCGAGCAGGCCCGCGCCGAGCTGCTCGCGGCCGGCTACGGCGAGGAGTTGGCCCGGTGGGCCTGCGAACCGCTGGCCCGCGACCCCGACCGCCGCCCCTCCCCGCTCGGCCCGTGGGCGGCCCGCGGCCGCGAACTCCTGCGCGCCCACCCGCCGGTGGCCCGCACCGCGGGTCTGGCCGTGCTGCCCGACCGGGCCGGCCGGCCGCTGGCGGTCACCGGCGGTGCCGACGGCATCGCGCTGGCCGGCCCCGGCCCCACCGGTCACCGGCTCCCGGCCGGCCAGGGCCCGGCGGCCGTACGGGAGGTGACGGCCGGCTGGGCCGGTCGCCAGGGTGAGCTGACGGTCTGCGCCGAGGACCGGGCCGGCACGCTCTGGGTCGGCACCGCGACCGGCTGGTGGGAGGCGGCGCGCGGGGTCGCCGGACTGGCCGGGGCCGTCAACGCAGCCGGGGAGCTGACGGTCTGGACGGCGGCCGGCGGCACCCTGCGGTCCTACCGCTGGGCACCCGGACTTACCCTCACCGGCCAGGAGCACACCGGCTGCCCCGCCGACCGGGTGCTCGCGGCCGAGGAGGAACGCCCCGGCGCCTGGCTGGTCCTGGTCGAACACCGCGAGCGCGTGCTCGGCTGGCGGCCGGGCATGACCCGGCCGCCCGTTCCGCTCGGGCCGCCCGGAGCCCTGCGCGCCGGCGCGCTGGCCCGTACCTCCGCCGGACCGCAGGCCGCCACCCTGCGGGCGGACGGCTCGGTGCAGCTGCACGCCCTCGACGCCCCCGGGCCGGGCACGGAGATCGGCGACGGGGAGCCCGCCCTCGGCATCGCCATGGCCGGCCACCGCGGCGGGCCGACCATCGCCCTGGCCGGCGCGGGCGGGGTCCGGTTGCGGCTGCCGGCCGGTGGCGCGTCGCGGCGGCCGCGCTGGTGGCGGCCCACCCTGCGCCCGGCCACCCGGGTCGCGCTGGCCGTCGGGGACGACTGGCGGCTGTGCCTGGCGGCGGTGGTGGAGGGCGAGTTGCAGGTGTGGCAGGAGGACGCGGCGTACCGCTGGCAGGCGGTGGAGCTGCCCGGGGGGCCGTGACGGCGAACCGGCGTGGCCCGGGGCGGCGCAGGCCCTGTCCGGCGGGCGCAGGGCGCCCCGGCACAGCCGGGGGGCCGGACGCGCCGAGGCCCCGGAACCGCTGGACGGTTCCGGGGTTTCCGGTCGGCGGCCCGGGGGCGGAGGTCAGCGGAAGCGGCGGAGCCGGAGGCTGTTGCCCACCACGAAGACCGAGGAGAAGGCCATGGCGGCGCCGGCGATCATCGGGTTGAGCATTCCGGCTGCGGCCAGCGGCAGGGCGGCGACGTTGTAGCCGAACGCCCAGAAGAGGTTGCCCCGGATGGTGGCGAGGGTGCGGCGGGAGAGCCGGATGGCGTCGGCGGCCGCGCGCAGGTCGCCGCGGACCAGGGTGAGGT
>NZ_JBEPAK010000229.1:0-11246 GCF_040298565.1 Kitasatospora sp. NPDC001539
GCTGCAGGCCGTCGCAGGCGGCGACCAGCGCGGCGACGAGGTAGACCGGCCAGAGCAGCGAATGCGGCAGCAGGGCGTTGAGCAGCAGCAGTGCGCCTCGGCGAGTTCGGCGGCGAACGCCGGGTACCGCTCGTTGGAGGCCATGCCGAGGCGCAGCAGCGGCTCCTCGCCGTACTGGAGCTCGGTGACCGGCGCCAGCATCCCGGCCGCGACCCCGGCCGCCCCGCCACCGGGGGAGGGGTCGACCACGACCACGTTCCGCGACCCGCGCTGTGCGGCGCGCCACGCGACGGCGAGGCCGATGACGCCCCCGCCGATCACCAGCACGTCGGCGCGGACGCCTGAGGGCGAGCGTGACAAGGCTGCTCTTCTCCCTTCGCCGGTATGACCCGGATCAGGTTCGGACGGTCGCGGGCCGTGCCAGCCCGCCTCTCAGCCCGGTCCGCCGGGCTCCCGTGTGGTGCACCCACCTTAACGCCGGGGGTCGGCCCGGCCGAAGGCCCTCGGGCGACGCGGGACGGCCGAGCGGGGCGGGCGGCCGAGGGGCGGGCGGGCGCCAAGTGCCCGTTGCGGTGCTGAGTACAGTGACGGGCGTGGCAGAGCTGAGCGGAACGGATCGGGTGGTCGTCGTCGGGGCCGGGCTGGCCGGGGCGCAGTGCGCCCTGAAGCTGCGGCAGGGCGGCTGGCGGGGGCGGATCACGCTGGTCGGCGAGGAGACCCACGCGCCGTACGACCGGCCGCCGCTGTCCAAGGACGTGCTGCTCGGCAAGGCCGACGCCACCACCCTGGACATCGACTACGGGCAGCTCGGCATCGAGCTGCTCCTCGGCCGTCGCGCCACCGGCCTGGCCGCCGGCGTGCTGCGCACCGACGGCGGCGACCTCCCGTACGACGCGCTGGTGATCGCCACCGGCGCGACCCCGCGCGCACTGCCCGGCGCCGAGCGGGCGCACCTGCTGCACACCCTGGACGACGCCCTGGCGCTGCGCGCGCTGCTGCGCCCCGGGCTGCGGCTGGTGCTGGTCGGCGCGGGCTGGATCGGTGCCGAGGTGTCCACCGCCGCGCGGCAGGCCGGCTGCGAGGTGACCGTGGTGGAGGCCGGCCCGGCGCCGGTGCCGGGCGCCCTGCCGACCGCCGTCGGCACGGCGATGGCCGCCTGGTACGCCGAGGCCGGGGTCGAACTGCGCTGCGGGGTCGGGGTGGCCGCCGTCGAGGAGGGCGCGGTGCTGCTGGCGGACGGCTCGCACCTGGCCGCCGACGAGGTGGTGGTCGGCGTCGGCGCCCGGCCCGCGACCGGGTGGCTGGCGGGCTCGGGCGTCGAACTGGACGCGGCGGGCTCGGTGGTGGTGGACGAGCGGCTGCGCACCGGCCTGCCCGGGGTCTTCGCCGCCGGGGACTGCGTCAGCTACCCGTCGGCCCGCTCCGGCGCCCGGCTGGCCGTCCAGCACTGGGACCACGCGCTGCAGTCCGGCGAGGCCGCGGCCGCCGCGGTGCTCGGGGCGGACGCTCCCTACGACCCGGTGCCGTACTTCTGGTCCGAGCAGTTCGGGCGGATGGTCCAGTACGCCGGCCGGCACGCCGAGGGCGACGAGCTGCTGTGGCGCGGCAGCCCCCAGGACGCCGCCTGGTCGGTGCTCTGGCTGCGCGACGGGGTGCCGAGCGCGCTGCTGGCCGTGGACCGGCCGCGCGACCTCACCCAGGGGCGGAAGTTGATCGAGCGCGGCACGGCGGTGGACCGCGCCCTCGCCGCCGACCCCTCGGTGCCGCTGAAGTCGGCCGTCGCGGGGTAGCGGCTGGTGCGCGGCGGGCCGCCGAGGTGGCAGTCTGGTGGCGTGAGTGAGATCGAAAGCAAGATTGAAGCCCTGATCCCCGAGTGGATGTACCTGCCCGACATCTCGGAGCTGTGGGGAGTGCGGGTCACCGAGGTACGTGACCTGGTCCGCAACGGCGGGCTGATCGCCGTCCGGCGAGGCCCGAACAAGTCGCTGCAGGTCCCGGCGGCCTTCATCGAGGACAAGGGGCTGGTCAAGCACCTGTCCGGAACCCTGACCGTGCTGCGGGACTGCGGGTTCAGCGACGCGGAGATCCTGGAGTGGCTCTTCACCGAGGACCCGTCGCTGCCCGGCAGCCCGATCCAGGCGCTGCGCGAGAACCGCGGCACCGAGGTCAAGCGCCGCGCCCAGGCGATGCTCATCTGATGGCGGCGGACACGCTGCGCGACCGCCTGGCCGACGCCCGGCTGTACCTGTGCACGGACGCCCGCCGTGAGCAGGGCGACCTCGCCGAGTTCCTGGACGCCGCGCTGGCCGGCGGAGTGGACGTCGTCCAGCTCCGCGACAAGGGGCTGGAGGCCAAGCAGGAACTGGCGGCCCTGGAGGTCTTCGCCGACGCCTGCCGCCGCCACGGCAAGCTGCTGGCCGTCAACGACCGGGCCGACGTCGCCCACGCGGCCCGGCCGGACGTGCTGCACCTCGGCCAGGACGACCTGCCGGTGCCGGCCGCCCGGGCGATCCTCGGCGAGGACGTGCTGATCGGGCGCTCCTGCCACGCCGAGTCCGAGGTGGACGCGGCGATCGCGGAGCCGGGCGTGGACTACTTCTGCACCGGTCCGGTCTGGCCGACGCCTACCAAGCCGGGCCGCTTCGCACCGGGCCTCGGCCTGGTCTCGTACGCGGCGAAGCAGCCGACCGACCGGCCGTGGTTCGCGATCGGCGGGATCGACCTCGGCAACCTGGACGAGGTGCTGGCCGCCGGGGCCCGCCGGATCGTGGTGGTCCGCGCCGTCACCGCGGCGGAGGACCCGCGGGCGGCCGCCGCCGAGCTGTCCCGCCGGGTGCGCGCGGCGCTCTGACCGGCCGCCGGTCGAACGGACGGGCCCGCCATCGCCTCGGCGACCGGCGGGCCCGTCCCGTCGTCCGGTGCTGCCCGGGAACGGTCAGTACGTGCGGACGGTGGCGGCCTCGGCCAGCGCCAGCAGCACCGCCCGGGCCCGCTCGTCGGCGAGCGGCGCCGCCTCCAGCGCGCCCAGCGACTGCCGCATCAGCTCCTCGATCCGGCGCTCCACGAGCTCGGGCGCGCCGCTGCGGGCGACCAGGTCGCGCAGCTCGGTGACCTCCTCGGCGGCGAGGTCCGGCGCGCCGAGCCGGGCGTCCAGGTGCCGGGCGTCGGCGGGCGGCAGGGCGCGCATCGCGTGGGCGACCAGCAGGGTGCGCTTGCCCTCGCGCAGGTCGTCCCCGGCCGGCTTGCCGGTGACGGTGGGATCGCCGAAGACCCCGAGCAGGTCGTCCCGCAGCTGGAAGGCCTCGCCCAGCGGCAGCCCGAACGCCCCGAGGGCCTCGACCAGCTCCGTCCCGGCCCCGGCGAGCAGGGCGCCGACCTGCAGCGGCCGCTCGATCGTGTACTTCGCCGACTTGTAGTGCAGGACGGTCTGCGCGCGGTCCAGCGCGCCCCCGTCGGCCGAGTCGCCGGCCACCGGCTCCAGCACGTCCAGGTACTGGCCGACCATGACCTCGGTGCGCATCAGGTCGAACACCGGCTTGGCGGCCAGCACGGCGGCCGGGTCCAGTCCGGAGCGCAGGAACAGTTCGTCGCACCAGATCAGCAGCAGGTCGCCGAGCAGCACCGCGGCCGAGGCACCGTACTGCTCGCGGTCGCCGCGCCAGCCGCTGTCCCGGTGGAGGGCCTCGAAGCGGCGGTGGACCGACGGCAGGCCGCGGCGGGTGTCGCTGCGGTCCATCAGGTCGTCGTGCACCAGCGCGCTGGCCTGCAGCAGCTCCAGGGCGGCCGCCGCGGCGGCGATGCCCGCGTCGTCGGCGGGGCCGCCGGCACTGCGCCAGCCCCAGTAGCAGAAGGCGGGGCGCAGCCGCTTGCCGCCGTCCAGCAGGAAGTCGCGCAGCGCGTCGCAGGCGGGGCCCAGCTGGGGCGAGATCTTGCCGAGCAGCGCGGCCTGGCCGTCCATGAACGCGGCGAGGGCGTCGTTGACGCGGGCGCGGACGTCCTCCACGTCAATGGGGTTGGCCGGCCGGTTGCTGGACGAGGTCACGATGCTGCTCCGCTGGTTCGCTGGGGTGCAGCAAGCGTAGCGGGGGAGCCGGGAACGGGCGTGCGAGCGGGACGGCGGGGGCCGCCGGGAGCGGAGCGGAACGGGGTCCACCACGTGTCCCACATGGTGGAACCGGGTTGTCCGGCCCCTTCGAGAGCCGGATAACCTGCCAGCATGGCACTCGGCATCGCCTCCACGAGGTCGGACCGCGCACAGACGGTCCGCGACCTCCTGGCGGCCGGAAAGCGCTCCTTCTCCTTCGAGTTCATGCCGCCGCGCAGCGAGGCCGGCGAGCACAAGCTGTGGGACGCCATCCGTCGGCTCGAACCGCTGGACCCGAACTTCGTCTGCATGACGTACGGCGCCGGCGGCTCCTCGCGCGAGCGCACCGTCAACATGGTCGGCCGGATCGCCACCGAGACCACGCTCACCCCGGTCGCCCATCTGACCGCGGTGGACCACTCGACCGCCGAACTGCGCAACATCATCGGCCAGTACGCCGACCAGGGGGTGCGGAACATCCTCGCGGTCCGCGGCGACCCGCCCGGCGACCCGATGGGCGAGTGGGTCCGCCACCCGGACGGCGTCACCTACGCGTACGAGCTGGTCGAGCTGATCAAGGGGATCGGCGACTTCTGCGTCGGCGTCGCGGCCTCGCCGAACATGCACCCGCGCTCGGACAACTGGGACGACGACATCCGGCACTTCGTCGCCAAGGTCCGCTCCGGCGCCGACTACGCGATCACCCAGATGTTCTTCGAGGTCGACGACTACCTGCGGTTCCGCGACCGGGTGACGGCCGCGGGCTGCGAGACGCCGATCATCCCGGAGATCATGCCGGTGACCAACGCCAAGCAGCTGGAGCGCTTCCCGCAGCTCAGCGGGTCCGCCTTCCCGGTGGAGCTGGAGGCCCGGCTGCGGGCGGCCGTCGACGACCCGGCGGCGCTGCGGGCGATCGGCATGGAGCACGCCACCGTGATGGCCGAGCGCCTGCTCGCCGAGGGCGCGCCCGGCCTGCACTTCATCACGCTCAACCACTCGACGGCGACGCTGGAGATCTACCAGAACCTGGGGCTGCACCGGCGGTAGGGCCCCTTCGGCCGCTGTTCACGGGCCCGTCACCGTTCGGCGGTGGCGGGCCCGGTGACGTGCCCCGTCCGGCTGCGACCGGTGCCGCCGACGGCGGGAACGCGATGCGGTACCCGGGCCGTTGAACCGGTACAGTCGCCGCACACGCGCGGCGCGCGCGGGCACGCGACTGGAGGTAGCGCGCGGATGGGCATCGGATTCCTGCTCCTGTACGTCGCGTTGGCGGTGGTGGCGCTCTGGCTCGTCGCCGAGGTCCTGCTGCAGAACCGGGCCCCGCTGCACTGGCGGGTGGTCGCCCTGGTCGGCTTCCTCGGGGTGGCCGCCGGGATGGCGCTCGGCTCGGTCGTGGTGATCGGTGCCGGAGCCGCGTCCTTCGCCGTCGGCCAGGCCTTCGTCACCCTCTCGGTCAAGCGCGGCTACCGCACCGGCTGGTCCCTGCGCACGCCCGACGGCGGCCTGCCCGGCCCGCTCGCCAAGGTGCCGCTGCTCGGCGCCCTCACCGGCGGCGCGGCGGCGGTCGCGGCGGCCGCGGTGCCCGAGGAGCGGGTCGGCGAGGTCAGCGCGGTCGAGGAGCCGCCGGCCCCGGAGCCGGCCGCCGAGGACGCCCCGGAGGTCGAGCAGACCGCCGCCTTCGAGATGCAGGAACTGGCCCAGGACGGCGTCTACGCCCCCGCCTACTACGAGCAGTCGGCCCAGCAGCAGCCCCAGGACCCGTACGCCGCGGCCTACCAGTCCGGCTACGACCAGCAGCAGTGGCAGACCCAGCAGCAGCCCGCCTTCGCCTACGACCAGCAGCAGTCCTACGGCTACCCCCAGCAGCAGGACCCGTACGGCGGCTACCAGCAGGCCCACGACCCGTACGCGGGCTACCAGCAGCAACCGCACCAGCAGCAGGCCTGGGACCCGAACGCCCAGCAGCAGTGGCAGCCCCAGCCCGAGCAGCAGCACACCCAGGGCGTTCCGCAGCAGCCGGTGTACGACCAGGGCGGCTACGGCTACCAGCAGCAGCACACCTGGCAGCAGGGCTGACGCCCGGCCGTCGGCGTCACGCCGGACCGATCAGGCCGGCCGCGATGCAGGCGGACATCCCGGCGCGGGAGAGCCCGCCGCCCGGGTGGGCGTTGCCGCCGACCAGGTAGAGCCCGGGGACGGGCGACTCGTTGGCGGCCCTCAGCCACGAGCCCGCCGACCCGGCCAGGGCGGGGCGGGCGACGGCGCCGCCGAGGGCGCCGGTCTCCCGGCGGGTGTCCTCCGGGGTGCGGACCACCCGCCACAGCAGCCGCTCGCGCAGGCCGAGGCCGGCCGCGTCCACGTGGGCGAGCAGCCGGTCGGCGTAGCGGTCGGCGACGCCGGGGGCGGTCCAGTCGGTGTCACCCTGGGCGGGGACGGTCGCGGTCAGCACCACGCTCTCGTGGTCGTCGTCGGGCCGCAGCGCCGGGTCGTCCGGGCGCAGCACCTGCACGGTGGGGCGCTCGCAGGGCGGCCCCGCGAGGCTCAGGGCGCTCTCCTCGGCGGCCGGATCGGCCGCGTGCACCACCGTCCGGTGCGCGGTGCCCTCCGGGCGGCGCCCGCGCAGGGCCAGCAGCACGCTGAACCGGCCGGGCACCCCGTGCGGCCGCCACTCCTCGGGCGGCTTCCCCGGCCACTCGGCGAGGCCGTGCGCGAAGAGGGCGCCGGCGTCCATCGCCGACACCACCAGGTCCGCGTCGATCCGGCCGTCCGCGGTCTCGACCCCGCGCGTCCGACCGCCCTCGACCACCACCCGGGTGACGGGGGTGTCGAAGCGGAACCCGACCCGGCGCAGCTCGCAGCGGCGGAACACCGCCTCAGCGAGGGCTCGCAGACCGCCCCGGACGTACCAGACGCCGAAGGACTGCTCCATGTACGGCAGCACGGTGGCCCCGGCCGGGGTCCGCCCGGGGACGAAGCCGTGACGCAGCGCCGGCTCGGACAGCAGGGAGGTCAGGCCCGGGTGGCCGCCGAGCTCGCGCCGCGCCACGTCCGCCAGCGTCCACGGGCGCGGGCGGCGCAGCCGGGCCAGGCCGGTCCGGGGCGGCACGGGGTACGGGTCGGTCCCCAGGAAGCCCCGGTCGGCCGGGAGCGGCTCCTCCAGCAGCGGGCGCCGGGTGGCCTCCCAGACCGTCCGGCCGCGGTTCATCACCTCGCTCCAGCGGGCGCCGGAGCCCGCGCCGAAGACGGCGTCCAGGGCCTGGCTGACGCCGCCGCGCGAGGCGTTGGGCAGGGTGACGGCGGTGCCGTCGGGGAGCAGGTGCCGGCTCTCCGGGTCCACCGGGGCCAGCTCGACCAGCTGTTCCAGCGGCTCCTTGCCGGTCTTCAGCGCCAGGTCGCGGTAGACGGCCGGCAGCGGGAGCAGCCCGGGGCCGGTGTCGAAGGCGAAGCCGTCGCGCTCGTACCGGCCGACCATGCCGCCGTACGTGCCGCCCGCCTCGCAGACCGTCACCCGGTGGCCGAGGGTCGCCAGCCGGGAGGCCGCCGCGAGCCCGCTCATTCCTGCACCGATGACGACGATCTCTGCCATGGCCCGATCCTAGGGGCCCGTGCCGGGACCCCTGCCTGCGGGGCGACGCTCCGCAGGCCCGGCCGGGAGGCCCTGCACGGCGCCCGACTAGGGCTGCCCGGCCCGGACGCCCGCCCCGGTCGCCCCGGCCACCCCGGCCACCCCGGTCTTTCCGGCCGCCCGGGCCGCCCGGCGTTCGCGGCGGCGGGCCCGGAAGGCGCGGATCCTGCGGACCGCCAGCCGGACCAGCAGCAGGCCGACGGCCAGGACGGCGGCGGCGAGCGAGGCGGCCAGCCAGGGGTGGAAGATCGCCAGGGTGACCAGACCGGCCACCGAGAGGTCCTCCGCCACGCTGACCACGATGTTGCTGGCCGGCTCCGGCGAGGTGTTCACCGCCATCCGCAGCGAGGCCTTCACCAGGTGGCTGACCAGCGCCGTGGTGCCGCCCACCGCGCCGGCCGCGAGCTCGCCGAGCGAGCCCGGGTCGGCGCTCGCGATCAGCGCGCCCACGACGGCACCCGCGACCGGCCGGATCACGGTGTGCACGGCGTCCCAGACGGTGTCCACGTACGGGATCTTGTCGGCCACCGCCTCCAGCGCGAACAGCACCGCCGCCGCGATCAGCACGTCGGTGCGCTCGAGCGCGTGCGGCACGGACTCCGCGTCGGCGAATCGGCCCAGCAGGCCCAGCAGCAGCACCACCGCGTACGCGTTGACGCCGCTGGCCAGGCCGCTGGTGAAGATCAGCGGCAGGACCGTCATCGTGTCCCCCTCCTCGCACGTCCGTCGTCGGCCCGGTCGGCCGTCGCGGTCCCGGTGGGCGACTCCGGGAAAACCCTCGCCGGATCGCCCGGCACGCCGTACCGTACCGGGAGCCGGGACGCCGCGGACACCGCTGCGGTTCCGGCCCGGGCGGAGGCGGGCGGATCTGAGTACGGATACTCAGGTCCACGGTTGAGTAGTTCAGCGGATGGCCCGCGACCTGCCGGGACGGGAGAGTGGTGGCACCCGGGAGGGCGGCGCGTCGGGCGCCGGCCCGCCCGGGTGGCGGATCCGTCCGTCCCCCGGCCGGGAGGGCCCGGGGACGGCGGCGGAAGGTCCGCACGAGGGCCGGTCACGGACCCGCACCGCCGACACGGGGCGGCGGAGCGGGCCGGGGGGAGACCGGTCGCCGAGGGGGGACAGCGCCCCGCCTCCCGGTGGGGGGACGGCGGGGCGACGGCACACGGCGGCGGCGCGGCACGGGGGAAGGGCCCGCGCCCGCCGCCGGTACGCCGACCGGGCGGGGATTGTCAGTGGTGCCGTTCACGATGGTGGAGCACGGACCACCCGGTCCGCGCGCTGCCTCGGAACGGGGGAGACCATGACCATCAGCCGTCCTGAGCCCGTCACCGCCCGCCTCCACTCCGCCGCCCAGCCGCACGCCCCGGGTCCCTCCGGAGGGCGCCCGGCGGGCCGTGACGTCCATCCGGTGCTGCGCCGGATCACCGCGCCGCCCGCCGCCCTGGACCTGCTCTCCGACGCCCACCGGACGCTCACCCGAGCCCGCGCGCTGGAGGATCCGCTGGAGCGCTACGCCACCGCCCACCTCGCCGCGCTGCGCACCGTGGCCGCCGTGCTGGCCGTGCGCGGCCGGCCGGAGAAGAACCCGCGGCGGCGCAAGGCCATCCGCAGCGCCTGGGAGGTGCTGCCCGAGGTGGCCCCCGAGCTGGCCGAGTGGGCGGGGTACTACGGAGCCGGCGCCCGCCGCCGGGCCGCCGCCGAGGCCGGGATCCGGGGCGCCGCCTCGGCCCGCGACGCCGACGACCTGATCCGCAACTCCGCCCTGTTCCTGCGCCTGGTCGAGCGCCTGCTCGGCCTGCGGCCGACCCCGCCCGCCCCCAGGCTCCCGCTGGACGCCGACGACCCCCGGGCCTGACCGGCGCCCCGACGCCCGAGGCTTAAGGTGGAGGCATCCCGATCGAACCGCACGTGCCGAGGAGCCCCACCTTGTACCCGACGCGTCCCCGCAGCGCCCTGCGTACCGCCGTGGTGTGGGAGGTGGTGCGGGCAGCCCTGGAGAAGCGGGCGGCCGAGCTGGAGCAGCCGGTGCTGGACGTCGTCGACACCGGCGGCGGCACCGGCAACTTCGCCGTGCCGGTGGCCAAGCTCGGCCACCGGGTCACCGTGGTCGACCCGAGTCCCGACGCGCTGTTCGCGCTGGAGCGCCGGGCCGCCGAGGCCGGGGTGACGGACCTGGTGCGGGCCGTCCAGGGCGACACCCAGACGCTGCCCGAGCTGATCGCCCCCGGCACCGTGGACGCGGCGCTCTGCCACGGCGTGCTGGAGGTCGTGGACGACCCGGCCGAGTCGCTCGGCAGCCTGGCCGCCACGCTGCGCAAGGGCGGCCTGGTCAGCCTGCTGGCCGCCAACCGGAACGGCGCGGTCCTGGCCCGCGCGCTGGCGGGCCACTTCAACGAGGCCCGGACGGTGCTCTCCGCCGCCGACGGCCGCTGGGGCGCCCAGGATCCGATGCCGCGCCGCTTCACCGTCGAGGAGCTGGGCCGGCTGGCCGAGGGCGCCGGCCTGCGGGTCGAGTCGGTGCACGGCGTCCGGGTCTTCGCCGACCTGGTGCCCGGCGTCCTGGTGGACACCGAGCCCGGCGCGGTGGAGGCGCTGCTGAAGCTGGAGGAGGCCGCCGCCGAGCAGCCCGCCTTCCACGCCGTGGCCACCCAGCTGCACCTGCTGGCGACCCTGGCCTGACCCCCCGGGACCGCCCGCCGTCGTACGGTTCACCCGCCGTGCGGCGGCGGTTCGTTTCCCGGCCGGGCGCCGGTTCCCCCCGGCCCCACCCCGGTGCGCCCGCGAACCTCCCCAGCTTCCGGCCGATTCCATCGGATCGGGCACTTGTCCGGGCCGTCCCGCGTTCATCCGGGTGCGGCCCCGCCCGGTCGAAGTGGCCCGGCCCACGCGGCGCAGACCACCCCGTAACGGGCCCACGGACCGTATGATCTGGGTAAAGCCGGAAAGCATGACAGCCGGACGCGTGGGGCATATGGACGACACGGGCCGGGTCCCCCGCACAGGCGTCCGACCATGTGCCCCATGGCTGATTGGACTTGCCTCCCCGACCGGGGTGGCGGACCGGTCGCACCCGCGACCGACGAGTAGGAGGACTCCGTGCCGCTCTCGGAGCACGAGCAGCGACTGCTCGACCAGATGGAGCGAGCGCTGTATGCCGAAGATCCCAAATTCGCGTCGGCGCTCGAGGGAACCGGGCTGCGCACCTACACCCGTCGGCGGGTCTATCTGGCCATCGCCGGGTTCGTGGTGGGGGTCGGCCTGCTGATGGGCGGCATGGTCGTTCCGGACCAGATCTGGGTCAGCGTCGTCGGCTTCCTGGTGATGCTCGGCTGCGCGGTGTTCGCCGTCACCGGCTGGCGCCGGGGGCCCGCGGGTCAGGGTCCCGGCCCCCGGCAGGCCGCCGCCCCGCGCCGCAAGGCCGGGATGATGGACCGGGTGGAGCAGCGCTGGCAGCGCCGCAGGGACGAGCAGACCGGCGGGTTCTGAGCCGCGCGCACGCCGGGCGTGCGACGCACCACCAGGACGGAAGCCAAG
>NZ_JBEPAK010000230.1:0-11135 GCF_040298565.1 Kitasatospora sp. NPDC001539
CACCTCCGCGCATAAACGCCCGGCTAATTCCACCCCCCCCCCTCACCCCCCCCCCCCCCCCCCCCGTTGTGGTACGTCGGCCGCCCCGACTCCCCACTCCCACCCCGTGCCATGCTCGTCCCCATGAAGATCGCCGCCGCCCAGCTGACCTGCACCCCCGCCGACATTCCCGCCAACGTGCGGCAACTGGTCGCCCTGGCCGAACAGGCACGCGCGCAGGGCGCCGAGCTGATCGTCTTCCCCGAACTCGTCCTCACCGGCTATGAGCTGGACGCCCTGTCCGACGATCCCGCGCTCTGGGTCACCCCGGACGACGCCCGCCTGGACACCCTCCGCTCCACCGGCATCGCCACCGTGATCAACTGCGCCGTCCGCACCGAGTCGCCGCGACCCGGCATCGGCACGTTCGTCTACGGCACCGACGGCGAACTGATCACCACCTACCTGAAGCAGCACCTCTACGAGACCGAGCAGAGCGTCTTCACCGCAGGTGACAGCGACGGGCGCTTCGCATTCGGCGGCCTCCGGTTCGCCCTCGCCACCTGCTTCGACAACCACATCCCCGACCTGGTCTCCCGCGGCGCCACCGACGGCTGCGACGTCCACCTCGCCAGCTCCCTCTACGGCACCGGCGACGGCATCCACGAACGCGCGACCCTCTACCCGGGCATCGCCAAGGGCACGGACATGCACGTCGTCCTCGCCAACCACGTCGGCCCGGCCGGCTCCTGGACCGGCTGCGGAGGCGCCGCCCTGTGGGCCCCGGGCGGCACCCTCCTCACCGAGGCCGACGGCCACTCCACCACCGTCGCCATCGCCGACGTCCGCTAGGACTCCCCGCCCACGGAGCAGGAAGTCGGCCCGCCCGACTTCCTGCTCCGGCCCAACCCGCAAACCGAGCAACCTTCGTCAAAGTCGGCCGTTACGCGGTTCGCTACGGCACCTTCGGTTCCCCCGCGCGAATATTCGAGAATCACCGCTTCCTGGTCAGTACTTCCGCGGCATCCTGATTCCGCCTGACCGACTGCGAGGGGAGCGGCTGTGAGCCGACGACTGCGGTACATCGGAAGCAACTCGGGGCACAACGGGTGCCCGACCCTTTACGAAGACGCGGAAACCGGGGAAGTCCTCGTGCAGGGGGAGGTCGCGACCGATCCCGACGACCTCGCCCAGCTCCGTAACGTCAAGCCCGGCGAGGGGGCGGTCATCGTGCCTCGGGTGTTGCTCGCCGACTTCGCTCCGCGTGACCTGGACCGAGAGCCCGTGCTGATCAGCTTCGAGGAATTCGAAGACATGTTCACGAGCTTCGAGCACACCGCATTTCGCTTGGAGACCCGTCGCCAGTACCGCTCCGACGAACAGAGCAAGACCTACCGCCGATTCGTCGCCGGGCTGGATCCCGAATGGGACCTGGACCACCCCTGGTGCCGCTCGCGGCGCGAGCAGTCCGCCCTGGGCAAGCGGTTCGAGCGGGTTCGGATCATGGACAACCCGCCCACCATCGGCCAGCGTTACCTGCTCGACAACGCCAAGCGGAACGGCCTGGTCGGTGAGGACATCCGCTACCTGTGGCGCGCGGACGCCGACCGGCTGGGTCTCCCGCAAGAAGACGCCTGGCTGTTCGACTCGCGCGTCATCGCTCTGCTGCACTTCGATACCGAAGATGACTTGATCCAGGTCGAGCTGATCACCGATCCGGTGCGAGTGGCTCGCGCCTGCCAGGAGCGGGACGCTGCCTGGCACCACGCCACACCGCATCGTGAGTTCGAGGCTCAGGTACCGTCCGACATGTGAGTACCGACTTCCAGCAAGCCAGAATCGCCCTCGGCCGGCGGCTCCGTGAGCTGCGAGCCGAGGGCGGCCTCACAGGTCGGCAGCTGGCCGAGCGCTTGGGCTGGACGCAGTCCAAGGTGAGCAAACTGGAAACCGGTCGGCAGACTGCCAGTCACGTTGATCTCAATGCCTGGGCCGACGGCGTCGGAAAACCAGAAGCAGCGGTCGAGTTGTCCGCGAGGCTCCGGGCTTTCGAGTCAGGACACCGTTCCTGGCGACGGCAGTTGGCCGCCGGGCACAAGCCTGTGCAGGACGCACTGACCGCCGAGCACAACCGTTCGTCGACCATGCGCGCGTGGGAGGGCGCCATGATTGTCGGCATACTCCAGACGGCTGACTACGCCCGGCACATCTTCAACGCCTACGTCGACCTTCATCAGTCACCCCGCGATGTCGAGGATGCAGTACGGGCTCGCATCCAGCGCCAGGAGAGCCTCTATCGGCCTGGTAGGAAGTACCACATCATCATGTGGGAAGCCGCCCTTCGTGCCCTCGTCTGCCCGGCGGCAGTCATGGCGGCGCAGCTCGACCGACTGAGCGGTGTGATCGGGCTGGACACCGTTTCCCTGGGCATCGTGCCGTTCGAGGCCTCGATCAAGCTTCCTGCGGCCAACGGCTTCTGGATCCATGACGAGCGACTCGTCATCGTCGAGGACTGGCACGCCGAGCTCTGGCTCGACCAACCGGAGAACGTGGCGCTCTACCTGCGCGTGTGGGAGATGCTGGCCGACTCGGCCGTTTACGGATCGGATGCGCACAAGGTCATCGCGCGGTGCCGCAGGAGTCTCGGAGCTGTCTGAAGAATCCTCGCGAACCTCGTCTCCCGGAAGCCCGAATATTCGAGAATCTCACGCCGACTTGCGGCCACCGCCGTCCTACCGTTCTGCTCGACGGCGGCATCGGTGCCGCCGCGAAAGGGAGGAGAACATGCCCGTGTTCAGCGACGGCAAGCACGGTGGCGGGTCCGGTTCCGGCACCGGGGGTGGCCAGCAGGACGACAGCAGCCGCGGCAACAAGCACGGCGGGGGCGGCAGTGACGAGGGTGGCAACTCCTCGGACGGCAGCGGTCCGGCGACGGGGCGCTGACGCGTGACCGAGCGGCACGAAGCGGAGGCCGGTCGGGCCCGGCTGGCCTCCGTGCTCATCGCGAACGGGTCCCTCACCCCGGACTGGCTGCCCACCTACCACGCCGTCCCCCGCCACTGGTTCGTCCCTGCGCTCGTCTGGCCCGGCCAGGGCGACGGCGTGCGTCAGGGCGACGCCGTGAACCGGCACGCCGACCCCGGCGACTGGTGGCGCGCCGTCTACTCCGACGTCCCGCTCACCACCCAGTGGGACGACGGCGACCACACCGGAGACCACCGGGGCACCACCCCCACGTCCTCCAACTCCATGCCCACCATGGTGTTCTCGATGCTCGCCGCCCTGGCCCCGGAGCCAGGCGACCGGGTGCTGGAGATCGGCACCGGCACGGGCTGGAACGCCGCCCTGCTCTGCCACCGGCTGGGCTCCCGCAACGTCGTCACGGTCGAGGTCGACGGGGACAACGCCGCCGACGCTCGTCTGCGCCTCGCCCGGGCCCGGTTCCACCCCACGCCCGTGGTCGGCGACGGAGCCGCCGGGCACCCCGGCGGTGCTCCCTACGACCGGGTGATCGCCACCTGTTCGGTCGGCCGCGTCCCGCACGCCTGGGTCTCCCAATCGCGGCCCGGCGGAGTGATCGTCGCTCCCTGGGGCCCCGAGTACGGCGGGGAGGCCGTCGTCCGGCTGACCGTCGCCGAGGACGGCACGGCGAGCGGACCGTTCGTCAGGTCGTGCGCTTTCATGCGGCTGCGCCAGCAGCGTACGGCCCGGCCCAGCAGCCTGGAGTACCTGTCCGGACCGTGGCCGGCGGACGGGGAGACAACAGCGACCTCCCTCTCCCCCGAGAGCATCGCCGACTGGTCGGCCATGTTCGCCGTCGGAGTCCAGGTGCCGGGGGTCTTCCCCCTCGTCGAGCGCTACGACGACGGCAGCTACACCCTGTGGCTGCACGACACGGCCGTCACCTCCTGGGCCACCGTCGACTGGGAGCCCGACCGCACCGCTTACGAAGTCGTCCAGTCCGGCCCGCGCCGCCTCTGGGACGAGGTGGAAGCCGCCTTCCACTGGTGGGATTCGCAAGGCCGACCGGGCTTCGACCGCTTCGGCCTCACCGTCACACCCGCCGGCCAGACGGTGTCGCTGGACGCCCCGGCCCACCCGGTGCCCTTCCCCGCCTAAGGGCGCGGACAGACGCCGGAGTGGGAAGTCGGCCACGCCGACTTCCCACTCCGGGCTCCTCCGCCCCTCACTCACCCGAGCGGATCGGCTCCCCCGTCCGGTGCAGGTGGCCCAGGATCTCCCGGTACGAGCGGAGCAGACCCGTCTCGTAGTACGGAATGCCCTTCTCCGCGCAGAAGGCCCGGGTGATCCGCGCGGCCCGCCCCAGTGCGGGGGTCGGCATGTTGGGGAACAGGTGGTGCTCCACCTGGTAGTTGAGGCCGCCCATCAGCGAATCGACGACCGGGCCGCCCCGCACGTTGCGCGAGGTGAGCACCTGGCGGCGCAGGAAGTCCAGCCGCATCTCCGGGGTCACCATCAGCATGCCCTTGTGGTTCGGGGCGAAGACGCAGCCCAGGTAGACGCCCAGCAGCGCCTGGTGCACCGCGAGGAACGCCACCGCCTTGCCGACCGGCAGCGCGGCGAAGACGAGCCCGAAGTAGGCCGCGAAGTGGACGACCAGCAGGGCGCCCTCCAGCAGCGGCCGCTTGATCACCGGGCTGCGCAGTGCGCGGAAGCTGTTGAAGCTGAGGTTGAGGCCCTCCAGCAGGAGCAGCGGGAAGAACAGGTACGCCTGCCGGCGCCCGATGAACCGGGCGAGCCCGCTCGCCTGCCGGGCCTGCCGCTGCGACCAGACGACGAGGTCGGGGGCGACGTCCGGATCCCGCTCCTCGTGGTTGGGGTTGGCGTGGTGGCGGGTGTGCTTGTTCATCCACCAGCCGTAGCTCATGCCCATCAGCAGGTTGGCGGCGATCCGCCCGCCGATCTCGCTCGGCAGCCGCCGGTTGAACACCTGGCGGTGCGCCAGGTCGTGGGCGAGCAGACCGATCTGGGCGAACACGACGGACATCGCCGCCGCCAGGCCGAGCTGCCACCAGGTGTCGCCCAGCGCGAACAGCGCGCACCAGCCGCCGAGGAACGCGGCGAGCACCAGGCCCACCCGGACGGCGTAGTAGCCGGGGCGGCGGTCGAGCAGCCCTTCGGCGGCTATCCGGCGGCTCAACCGGGCGAAGTCGCTGCCGCCGCCGTCCGGCCGGGGAGCGGCGGCCTCGGCGGCCTCGGCGGCTTCGGGAGCCTTGGTCATCGTCAGGGGCTGTGTGGGCATGCCCCGAGTCTGGTCGGACGGGCGGCCGCGAAGAACGGGGAAAGCACCCGTGCCGTACGGGTGTTAACCCCCCTCTTCGCTTTCGGGCCACCCGTCCCGGGGCATCTGCCGCTCAGCCCTTGTCGCGGGCCTGCCAGGCGGCGCGCTGACGCAGGGAGATCCGGTTGCCGTCCGGGTCGACGGCCTCGATGCGGACGCCGAAGCCGTAGTCCTCCGGTTCCGGCTGCTCGAAGGTCACGCCCCGCTCGCGCAGCACCTCGAAGTCGGCCCGCAGGTCGTCCGACTCGATGAAGACCGGACCGGGCGTCCCGCCCTCCTGGCTCCCGGCCGGCTGCCCGGCTGCCGGGGCGTGCGGCCAGAGGATGATCTCCAGCGGACTGCCGGGGACGGCCATGGTGAGGAAGCGGCCGTCCGGGCCCGGGTGGTCGATGCGCTTCTCCAGGCCGAGCTGGTCGGCGTAGAACTTCAGGGCGCGCTCCTGGTCGGTCACGTAGACCGTCACGTACATGATGTTCGTCAGCATCGCGCTGCCGTCCCTTCGTACTGTCGTCGGTGGTTCACTACCGCACCGACGGATCCCGGCGGACGAATGTGACAGTCACCGCGAATACGTCCCGTCCAGCGCGGACGGAAGTTCCGAGCCGCGCTCCGGGCCCGGGCTACCGCCGCGCCACCGAGCGGCGGACCGCGTGGACGGCCGCGCCGAGGGCGAACCCGTAGACCGACACCAGGCCGTGGCCGTTGTCCTGGGCGAGCCACATCGCCAGGCCCAGCACCGGGACTCCGGCCGCCAGGGCGATCTCCTTGGGCAGGCGGGTGCGGGTGAGGAGGGCCAGCGCGAGGGTGGCGCCGAGGAAGTAGGTCGCGCCGGAGCTGCCGGCGAAGTTGCGGGGGTCGGTGCTCGGGCCGTCGCCGAGGCCGAGCAGGGTGTCGATCCGGCCGGGCAGCAGGATGCCGGCGAGGAAGAAGCCGAGGGTGAGCGGGCCTCCCCAGTACCACTGGGCGAGTGCGGCGACCGCGGCCAGGGTGACGATGTTCCAGAGGCCGCCGAAGAGCCCGCCGTTCTGCATGAACACCGAGGTGAACTCGCGCCACCAGCCGGACCTGGCGGGGTCCGCGTCCAGCGCGTCCATGGCCCCGGACCAGGCGAGCTGGAGCAGGACGCCGCCGACGGCCGTGGCGGTCAGGGCGACCGCCGCCCAGGGGATCGGCCGCCCGCGCAGGCTGTCCCGGCCGACCACCCCGAGCCCGCAGTTGACCATCATGACCATCAGCGCAGCCGTGGTCACGTTAAAGACGATCGCCCCCATGCCCGTCACTCCCCCGGTTCCAGCGTTCCCAACGCTGTTCGAAACTCGACGGCGCAAAGCTAGCACAGTTTTCGAACGGTGTTGGAAAACGAGGTACGGTGGATCCCATGAAGCGGTGGATCTCATGAAGCTCACCAAGGAGCGCATCGTCGATGCGGGCATGGCCGTCTTCGCGGAGGTCGGCTACCACAACCTGTCGATGCGCCAGGTCGCCGACCGACTCGACGCCCACGCCGGCAGCCTCTACTACCACGTGCGCGGCAAGGAGGAACTGCTCGCCCTGATGGCCGACCGGGTCTGCCGGCGCGCCTACGACGCGGGCACCGAAGCCCTCTCCGCGCTCCCGCCCACCGCCACCTGGCAGGACCGCGTCGAAGCCCAGACCACCACCCTGCGCGCGGAGATCAAGCAGCACCCCGGCGGCGCCCAGCTCCTCGCCGAGAGCCCCGGCGTGCTCAGCACAGGCGCCCTCTCCCTGATGGAGCGCCTGCTGCGCACCCTGCTCGACGCCGGCCTGCCCGCCGAACACTGCGGCACCGCCGCCGACACGCTGCTCAGCCACGTCACCGGCTTCGTGCTCCAGGAGCAGAACCAGCCGACCACCCCGCCGGCCGTCACCGCCGAGCTGTTCGCCGACCTGAGCGAGCGCTTCCCCCTGGTCATGGGCGACTTGATCCCCCGCCTGAGCCAGGACGAGAAGTTCGCGCGGAGCATCCGCCTGCTCTGCACGGGCTTCGCGGCCCTCTGCTAGCCGCCCACCCGGGCCGCCCCGGCTGCCCGGCCACCCCGGCTGCCCCGGCCACCCGCCGGGCGCGGACGTCGGACGTCGGAGCCGGACGGCCGGACCGCTACCCGGCCCCCTCGAGCCGCCGGGTCATGAACGTGCTGTGCGGGTCCGGCCGGTACTCCCCGAAGGGCCCGCACTCCTCGAACCCGAACTTCCGGTACAACTCCCGCGCCGGCCGGAAGAACTCGGCCGACCAGGTCTCCAGGCTCAGCCGGGTGCACCCCCGCGCCCGGGCCTGCGCGATGATGTGGGCCAGCAGCAGCGAGGCGACGCCGCTGCGCTTGCGCCGGGCGCTGGTGCGCATCGACTTGAGCTCAGCGTGCCCGCCGCCCAGCTGCTTGAGCGCACCGCAGCCGACCAGCTCCGGCCCGTCCAGCACCGACCAGAAGGTCACCTCCGGGCGCCGCAGCCCGTCGAGGTCCAGCGCGTGCGTGCTCTCCGGCGGCGTGATCGACCGCATCTCCCGCACGTGCTCGGCCAGGAACTCCGCGATCTCCGGCCCCGAGAGATCGTCCACCACGATCCGCACCGCGCCACCTCCCGTCGTCCGGCCGCACTCTACTGGAGCGCTCCGCCGGGGATTCCGGCCGTGGGGGCCCGCGCGGGCGGGATCAGCCGACGTCGCCCGGCAGGCTCCGGCGCCACTCCTGGAACCGGTCGAACCGGTCGACGGTGCCCCCCAGCCGGTAGCCCGGCACGGCGAACAGCGACCGGATGGCATCGGCCGGATCGAGCAGCGGAACGGACATCTCCAGCCGCTCCTCCAGGTCCTCGAGCACCTCCTGTTCGTACTCCGTCAGGCCGTCCCGGGCGTACGTCACCAGCGGGTAGCCGCCGGCCGGCGGGTGCGGCTGCGGCAGGACGGGCATGCAGCGCCACATCACCCCGCAGCGGCGGACCAGCGTCTCGCCCAGGTACCACGCGGCGACCTCCAGCAGCGGAGTCCCGCGGGCGTCCCGGACCTCCTCCCAGGTGTCGAACCGGCTGCGGATCAAGTCCTCCAGCCGGTCGAGCGAGGCGGGCGCGAAGTCCCAGTCACCGCCGTGCTCGGCCGCCCACGCCGGGAACGCCCGGCGCTGCTCGGCGAGCCACCCGGACAGCCGGGGGTTGTCGGCCCACTCGGGGGTGTCGATCGGATCCATGCCGGCAGCCTATGCGCCGAGCGCCCCGTGGCGCCGTAACCGACTTGTGTGCAAGGTGCGTTGACGTTCGACACGACGTGGAATCGACGAGACGCGAACACCGTCGGCCGTCTACTGTTCGAACTCTGGCGGCGCACACGTCAATCGGGGCCCGTCCCGACGCCGCCCGGCCAACTGTCTTCATCTGCGGGCTCCTTGGGGGAGTAGCCACGTGACAGACCTGATACCCCGCCGCGCGCGCATCTGGGCGCGCGGCGGCCTCGCACTCGCCTGCACCGCCGTCCTGGCCGTCACCGGCCTGCCCGGTCTCCAGGGCACCGCGTACGCGGCCAAGGGCAAGCGCTGCGACGAGATCTACCAGAGCGCGAAGGGCGCCCCGCAGGGGACGTCCTTCCCCTGGAACAAGGCGTCCGACAGCGTCCGGGACAAGTCGTCCTGGGACACGTACGACTTCGACGCCCCGCGCCAGGCCTTCGACGGGCTCACCCTCCCGTCCGACCCGGCCCAACAGGAGGAGTTCCTCGCGCAGTTCGACTCGGACTACGAGAAGTACCCCGAGAACACCAAGGAACGCGTCTACGCGCGGTACAAGAACTACCTGACCCGCGACCCGCAGAACACCAAGTACGGCACCTTCGAGAAGTGGCTCTCCGACGCCTACATCCTGCCGAACAACAACAACCGGCGCGGCGCCTTCTACGAGGAGAAGGTGGTCAAGGACCTCGGACTGGTCGGCCCCGACTGGCTCTGCCAGGAGGAGATCCCCATCCTGGACAAGGACGGCAAGCCGGTCATCGACCCGAAGACGAACAAGCCGCTGGTCCGCAAGTTCGACGCGGTCAACTACAGGACCAACGACTTCCTGGAGTTCAAGGCCGGCGGCGGCCGGGACACCACCCAGGACCTCGCCAACCGGACCTTCCTCCAGGACCCCCAGCGCAAGGACGCACGCCTCACGTACGTCTTCGGCGAGGAGAAGAAGAGCGCCACCACGAAGTACCTCGCCAAGGTCAACAGCGAGGTGGGATCGGACCCGGCCAACCCGCGCGTGCGCAGCTACGAGCACCGGTCGACCGGGGTGCCCGTCTCCAAGTTCGACCCGAACACCTCCAAGCCCGACCCGTACATGAACACGGGCGCCAAGCAGCCCTCCGGCGGCGCCGCCCGGAACATCGAGGGCTCGATGCCCACCCCGAAGGACATGGCGGAGCGGATGGCGCGCATCCGCGCCGAGGACCCGACCGGCCTGCGGGTGCGCGGTCCCGGCGGGGTGGACTTCTCCACCCTGCAGCTCTCCTACGTCGGCAAGCCGGTCAAGGGCCAGGCGCTCAACTACGCGTTCGCCGCCAAGAAAGCCGACGAGGACGAGGAGAACGTCGGCTGGGGCGGCCAGGAGAAGGCCCAGCTCATCTCGGACTCCTTCTTCACCTGGCTCGCGCTCACCCCGGACAAGTTCTGGGTGAACCTGATGCCCGACCAGCCCGACCGGATCATGGACCCGGCCTTCGGCAGGACCGACGCCGGGCGGGTGCTGCTCCAGGCGGACCTGGAGATGAAGCACGACTGGGCCAGGGACGTCGACCCGCGCCAGGGCACCGGCAAGAAGCTCTGGGAGGCCATGCAGGCCGAGGGCCTGGACTGCGGGCCGATCGAGCGGAACTGGATCGTGCCGCTGCCCGCCAGGATCCGCGCCGACGAGAACGGCGTGTACATCCTCGACGCGCCGCTGAAGGTGAACTCCGAGGCGGCCGTCACCACCGCCCACAACCCGAACGGCGACTGCTCGCTCACCGAGGCCCAGACCCACACCTTCGAGCGGCTGGTCCGCGAGATCGTCGTCCCGGACATCGAGCACAAGGTCAACACCGCCCCGGCGTACGCCGACCTGCGCCGCGTCTACAGCGCCCGGGTCGCCGCCGAGTACGTGCGGCAGCAGGACCAGCAGGAGGCCACCGACTACCGGTCGGTGATCAACAGCAACGACGTCTCCGGGTGGCCGCTGCGCGGCGCGAACAAGGGCTGGACGCCGCGCCAGACCTGGGAGGAGTACGTGAAGTCCTTCACGCAGGGCGACTACAGCTTCCCGTGCGGGAACGACGGGAGGATCTGCGTCGTGGGCGGCGTGGACTTCTCCCAGTCGCCCAAGCAGGACATCGGCGCGACCGAGTTCACGGCCAAGCACAAGGACCTGCCGCGCTCCGCGCAGACCTCGGTGAAGGCCATGACCGACAAGGCGGACACCGACGACCTGCTGCTCCTCGGCGGCGGCGGACCCGCCGACACCGGTCCCACGCCGACCCCGACCCCGACGGACACCCCGACCCCCACCGCGACCCCGACGCCGACGCCGACGCCGACCTCCACGGGCACACCGACCGGTACGCCCACGCCCACCCCCACCACCGCGCCGAGCACTCCGGCCGCCACCCCCGCGGGTGACGACGGCGCCAGCCCCTCACCGGCCCCGGCCGGCGGCAGCAGCGGCAGCGGCAGCGGCAGCGGCGGAAGCCTCGCCAGCACCGGCACCGACGTCCTGCCCCTGGCCGGCGCCGCCGCCGCACTGCTCGCGGGCGGCGCGGCGATCGTCTGGTGGCGCCGCCGCCGGGCCTGACCCGGTCCGCGGCGCGACGGCCGGCCCCGCACCCACCCGGGTGCGG
>NZ_JBEPAK010000231.1:0-11104 GCF_040298565.1 Kitasatospora sp. NPDC001539
TCTACCCCCTCGGCCCCCTCCAGGTCGAGGTCAAGAACGGCGTCGCCCGGCTCGTCGAGGGCGGCTCGATCGCCGGCTCCACCCTCACCCTGGACATCGCCTTCAAACGCGCCGCCACCGTCAACAACCTGACCCTCGGTCAGGCCGTCGAGTCGCTCTCCACCACCCCGGCCCGACTGCTCGGCCTCACCGACTCGATCGGCACCCTGGAGACCGGCAAGCTCGCCGACCTCGTCGTACTCGACTCCACCAGCTACGACCTGATCGCCGTCATGCGCCACGGCCGGTGGGTCCACGGCGGCGACCGCTTCACCACCACCACCGAACCCGCCTGAGAAGACGACGACGGCCGCACCCGGCGGCGAACCCGAAGGAGCGGCCGGCCACCGTCCGTCGAGTCACCGAGCAGGGTGACGACCTCGGACCAAACCCGCTGCTCCACCGCCTCGGCATCGACGTACGAGCAGCCACAGACGCCTCGTCCGACGGTCCCGCTGACCACCAAGCCAAAAGCGGGCACCCTGCCTGTGGTCAACGGGCGATGTGCAGGGCGCAGATGTCGTCGCGGTGCGCCTGCGGCCCGACGAGCGCCCACACGATCGCGTCCACGCACCGGCGATCGCCGACGTGGGCCAAGGCGGTGCGCGCCAGACGGGCCATCCCCTCGTCGAGGCTCTTGCCCGGAGTCTCGACCAGCCCGTCCGTGTAGAGGAACAGGTGGTCACCGGGCAGCAGGTCGAGGGTCGACGCCTCGTAGTGCGCCTCCGTGGTGGCTCCCAGCAGCGTACCCCCGGGGGCGGCCAGGAAGCGGGCCCGGCCCGCACGGACCAGCAGCGGCGGCAGGTGACCGGCCCGGACCCAGGTCAGCCGGGAAGCGGCCGGGTCATAGCGGGCCATGATCATGGTCGCCGTCTCGAAGCCCTGGTCCGATGTGTGCAGCAACAGGGTGTTGAGGCGGTCCAGGATGGCGGGCAGCGGCGTGCCCGTGATGGCCATGCCCTTGCCGGTGAAGCGCAGCAGCGCCATGGTGGCCACTGCGTCGAGCCCGTGGCCGGCTACGTCGCCGACGACGAACAGTGCGTCGCCGTCCGGCAGTTCGATGGCGCTGTACCAGTCACCGCCGAGGCTGAGACCTTCCTGCGCGGGCTGGTAGGCGACATCGACGGTCAGGCCCGCCAGGAGGCGGCTTTGGCGGGACACCGGCAGGAGGGTGTCCTGGAGACGGGCGGCCAACTGCCGTTCGGCGGCCAACTGGCCCTGATGGGCGAGCACTTCCTGCTGGTGGTGGAGGAGCTGCTGTTCCGCGTGCTTGGCTGCGGTCAGGTCCTGGAAGAAGCCGTGCACCTCCACCGGGTCGCCGTGCGCGTCGACTTCGGCCTCCGCGACGATCCGAACGTGCCGCACCTGTCCGCCCGGCGTGGTGATCCGGAAGGTGTGGTCGATCGGCTGACCGTCGCCCAGCAACTGCTGAACAGCCCGGCCCAGCGCCGGAAGGTCATCGGCCGGGACATGAGAGGGCAGTTCGTCCAGAGTCATCGGCTCTCGGGCCGGATCACGGCCGAAGATCGTGTAGACCTCCTCGGACCAGGTGATCACATTGCGCACCAGGTCCCAGTCCGCCCAGCCCATCCCCGCCAGGCGCTGCATGACGGCCAGACGCCGCTGCACACGTTCACCCGTGTCCAGACGGGTCCACGAGACGACCAATCCACCCTGGCATGGCACCGCCCGCACCCCGTAGCGGGAGCGGTGCGGGATGTTGGCCGCGACCTCCTCGTACTCCAGCTCGCCCTCGTAGCACTCGCCGGTCCCCAGGGCCTTCAGATAGCCCCGCCACAGCTCGCTGTCCGCCGTCCCAGGATACGTCTGGAGGACTCTGAGCCCGATCAGTTCCCGTCCCCGCCGACCCCCGATGTCCACCGCCTCGGGAGAGACCGCCGCGAAACGCAGATCCGCGACCTCCCCGCCCGGGCCGAGGACAGGTTGGAGGAAGGTCACTGATCCCGGCACACCGGCCAGGACCTCCTGCACCAGGGACACCGCCGGATCGGCAGCCGCATCCCGGACGTCCGACTGCTGGCGGGCCAGGTACAGGCGCGAGGAGAAGAGCCCCTTGCCACCGGATCCCCCGACCGGCGTGACCTCGTGCTCGGCGTCGACGTCCATGGGACGAGCATGACACGGCCGTCTCCGACACCGCCTCGCTACGCGCATTCAAGCGACCCAAAGTAGTTGATCAGCTATGCACGGGGACTGAGGCGTTGCGGCTTCGCCCTGGCATGGCAGCCACGCCCTCCATGCCTGGCCCGAAAGGGCTTCCGAATGACGAAGGACGGGCATGACCACCCAAGGGCTCACCCCATCGTGGCGGATCTGCTCCACCACATCCGCGTCCACGGCGAACTGTACGAACGTTCCGCTCTCGGCACCGCGAGCTGCGCACACCGGTCTTCCTACCATCTCCTTCTCCAGCGTGATCCTTTCTTCAATCCGGTCGCACTCGACGACGACTCGCACTGGGAGATCCTCCACCAGTGCCTGGCCGACACCACCTTGCCGCTCGACGTCCGCGCCGCTGGAGCCCTGCTCTACCTCTTCGGACTGGAACTCGCCCGGATCGCCGTACTCCCCGCCGACGCCGTGACCGTTCTCGGCAGCGATGGCCCGGGCCGACCTTTGCCGACCTCGTCCTCGACCGCGTCCCCATCCACCTGTCCTCCCCCCTTGGCCCGGCTCCTGACCGAATTCACCAACCAACCACCGCCACCGGGCTGGATCGCCAACCGCCCGCGCCGCTGGCTCTTCCCCTCGACCGCGCCTGGATGCCACCTCAGCGGAGGAGGACTGGGCTGCCGCCCTGGACCGGCTACCCCGAAGCCCGTCGAGGCGAGACTGCCGGCCGCCTGCCACCCGGGGAGCAGAAGGTCACTGAACCGCACTCGCTGGAGGGCCACAGCAGGGCGGGGTTCCCGCACCGGCTGGTGTCTGCGACCTGCTCTAGCGTGTCCTTGTGAACGTGGATGATCTTCAATGGCAGGTCGACACCCTCGGCGGCGTGCTGCCGCGGCTCGTGGACGCGATCCGCGACCGCGGCGGCCTGGAGACCCTGATCCAGGCGGCGCGGGAGCGTGAGGACTGGTTCTGCGCCGCGGGTGCGGTGCAAGAGCTGTGCGCGGCAGGGACCTTCGGGCGGGCCTGGGCGGTGGTGGAGCCGTTCGCCTCAACCGGCTGGCAGCCGGCGGTGCGGGTGGGCGCGGACGTGCTGATGCGGTGGGGCCGGGTCGACCAGGCGCTGGAACTGGCACGCCCGGAGGGCCCGCCGGAGAACGCGGTCGATGCGTCGCGGGACTACGCCGCCCTCCTGCTCCGAGCCGGGAGGGTGGAGGAGGCTATCGGCGCACTCGGCCCGCACCTGCGCAGCGGGCGGGTGCTGACGGCCCTGGTGGAGATGACCGACGGCCAGGGGTGCGACGAGCGGGTGCTGGAGCTACTGGCCCCGATCGCCGAGGAGTTCCGGCGCGACCCGGAGCGCCCCGGCGTCCGTGACCTGTGGGACGTCCTGCCCGCGCAGGCCCGAGTCCTGGAACGGTCCGGCCGTGTGGACGAGGCGATCCGGCTGCTCGGTGCGGACGTGGCCGCACGCCGGCACGGGGTACTCAACACCGTCGAGTTCTACGCCGAGTTGCTGGCCCGACGCGGGCGGATCGTGGAACTGCGCGAGCTCGCCGACACCCACAAGCACGCCGCCGTACACCCATATGTGAGGGCCAGGGAGAGCCTGGGACAAGCCGCAGAGGCGGAGGCGTACCTGCGCGGCCTCATCGCGGCCAGGCATCCGGGCTGGTACGAGAGCATGCTGATGGAACTGCTCATCCGCCAGGGCAGGTTCGACGACGCCATCAAGGCGGCGGAGCACACGTTCGACGACCTCTACGACGACAACCTCCTCCAGGGGGCCCTGAGCCTCCTTGCTGATCAGGGCCAGCACGACAAGGCGATCGGACTCACACAAGGACGCAGCCCCGAGTTCCTCGCGGAGAACGAGGACTGGCTTCGCTCCAACCGCTGGTGGCTGATGGGAGAGTCCGGGCGCGCCCGGGAGGCGATCGCGGAGATCGAGGCCCTGTCGGCCGATGAGGTGGACGATCGCGAGCTCACCATCGCGTGGCTGCTCGCCCAGGACGCTCGCGTCGAGGAGGCCATAGCCCTCCTGCGCTCGCTGCCCGGCAAACGGGCCGCGAACGACCTGGCCGAACTGCTGATCCACCAGGGCCGCTTCACCGAAGCCATCGCCGCCATCCCCGACGTGGCCGCCCAGCGCGACGAGGCGGGGCACGGCCGGACAACGCGGCAGGAATCCGCCTCCTCCGACAACGGCCACGCGCACGGCGACCCATGGGCAACCCCGAATACCGCACCTCTGGAATGACGCTCCCCGGCCAGTCACCGCGGACGGAACGGTCGTCGACCCGTCCTGGCAGGGCGGTTGGGGCCGAGCGTACTTCGCCTCCGAGCGTGAGCAGGGATGAGGTGCCGCCGCCGAGGCCGCGGCCCGGGGCAGCACACTTCCGGCAGCTGCGGCCGACATGCGTCAACTGCCCTTCAGAACCGGTCTTTCGACGTCGCCCTCTGCGCGGACAACTCACTCCCGCACCTGCTCTCCGGGCAGGATCTCCGGGCGGCACTCCTCGGCATGAGACGGGTGCTCTGAGGCGACGGACTGCTGATGATCACTGTCCGGGCCTATGACGAGGCGCGCCAGACCAAACCCACCGCCACGCCTCCCCAGGTCTCGGAAACCCGCGACGGCCAGGTGATCACCTTCCAGCTGTGGCACTGGCACGAAGACGGCGAGCGCTACGACCTGGAGCACTTCCAGCTCACCCCCGCAGGGACCACTTGGAATGTCCGAGTCCGCCGGAGCACCTACTGGGCGGTGACGCGCTCACAGTTAACCGAGTTCACGGCTGACGCCGACCTCACCGACATCACCTGGCACAGTCCGGACTCCGCGGGTACTACCAGCCCGTGCTGACCGCACGCCGCCCTCACTCAGCGGGGTAGTCCAGGCTTCGGTTCCGCCTCCGACTTCCCTTCGTCCATCCGTTGGACATTGCCGGTCAGAGCACCAGCGTCCTTTATCGAAGGAGGTTCGACTGCCTTAACTTGACTGCCCCGGGCCCGCCGCCGGCGGAACCTGCGAGGTCGGCCCGAGCACCATCGCGATCACCGTTGCCGTCGGCCTACCAGCCGCTGCTCGGCGCGTCGGCGCCTCGCCGGTACGCGTCAACGATCGTGAGAAGCAGCGACACGTTGGGGATGTCGGCTACTCGTTCGGAAGCGGCCGAGAAGAGCTTGCCGTCCCTGCTGACGGTTACGCGGCCGCCTTTGGTCGACACCGTGGCCTCACTCCAGGGGATGAGGCCCCGCTTTCCCCGGATCCCGGCCTCGCTGACGGTGAACTTCCCGAAGGTCAGGGACTGTCCGTCGTCCAGCGCTGCCCGCGCGCTGGAGATCAGGGCGCGGGTGACCTGTTCTTCGGCCCGCCTGCCGAGGAGGGCGTACTGGCGGGCCGGCGAATCGGCACCTTCCGCATGCTCGTCGTAGGAGCCGATGATCGGTATTTTCGTGCCGTTCGACCCGATCAGGGTGTACGAGAAGGACATCGACTCGCGTTTCAGCTGCGGGTGGCGGGTGACGGTGACGTCCCGGTACAGCTCTGTCGTCTCGTCCCAACGCAGCGCCAGCAGGGTGGCCCCCTGGTCGTGCCGGACAAGGCCGTGCTCGAACTCGTAGACCCGGTTCCCGGAGACCTGCTGGCCGGGAACGGCGACCAGCGGAATGGCGAGAGTCTTGCAGTGCCGACCGAGCCGCCGCTCACCGGCGATCCGGGCGACCTCGGGCGGCACGTCAGCGGATTCGGAGGCGAAGGCGGACCAGCCGGGCCGCCGAAAGCGGACGCGGCGCACGACGCCGCTGCGGTCGACCACGAGTCGGCACAGTTCCTTGTCCGCGGCCAGGACGTGCCAGCCTCGACCGTCCGGGGCGTGCGTGTGGGTGTGCAGCGAGAAGTGGACGGCCTGAAGCCGCTCGGCCGCGACCTTGATCCCGCCGTCCCCGTCCGCGCGCGCATCGAGATGCTCTTGCAGATGCTTCCTGGCCTCGGCCTCGGTCCCGAAGAGCCGAGCATTGAAGGTCACCCTGAAGCCAAAGGGTGCATCTGCGTCCGGAACGACTGCGGCCCATCCCCAAGTCCCCACCGGCACAGGCTAACTCGGCCGGAGACGAAGGCGTGACCGGGCGGTCACTCCGGGCATCTGGAACCAGGATGTCCGACGTCCGGTGGCAGACCGCCGGCCCGCTGCTCACCGCGCTGGCCGCCCGGCCCGCCTACGGGCGCCAGGTCTTCCGGCTGCGCCCCGTACGCGCCGTGACCAAAGGCGCCCGCGCGCCGCCGCCGACTCGGCCGCGGCCTGGGGGCTGCCGACAGTCCGCTCCGCGCCCACCGGTGCGCGGGCGCCTCGGCCGCACGGGGCACGGCGCTCGGCGGCCCACCGGATGACGTGTCGGGTGCCTTCATGCCCACCGCACCCGGCCGTCCTCGGCGGGCGCTCGCGCCGCAGGAACCCATGCATGCGGTCGCGCGCCCGGGCCTCTCCCCGAGGAGCAACCCGCCGGGGCGTAGACACGCTCGTCAGCGGGCATGGCACGGGCATAGTGGATCGCCGTCAGCCGTGAGAAGGTGCCAGCATGAGTGCAGTGAAATTCGTTCTCAATGTCATCTGGCTGCTCTTCTGCGGGATCTGGATGGCAATCGGCTACGTGGTCGCCGGAATCATCTGCTGCGTGCTGATCGTGACCATTCCGTTCGGCATCGCCTCGTTCCGGATCGCCGGCTTCATCCTGTGGCCGTTCGGGCGCATGGCGGTGGAGCGGCGGGACGCCGGGGCCGCGTCCTTCGTCGGCAACGTGATCTGGTTCATCTTCGCCGGCTGGTGGCTGGCCCTCGCGCACCTGGTGACCAGCATCCCGCTGTTCCTGTCGATCATCGGGATCCCCTTCGGGTGGGCCAACCTCAAGATGATCCCGGTCTCGCTGACGCCGCTCGGCCGCGAGATCGTCTCCACCGATCAGCCCTGGGGCGCCCGGTAGTTCCACAGATGCTGGTGGTCGGCGAGAGCAACGCCCTCGCCGACCACCAGCCCCGAGCACGTGAGGCCTGGTCCTCGCCAGGAGTGAGGGAGACCCCCCTCCCGAGCCAAAGCCGCCGAACGTCGTCGCGAACTCCGAGATCTCGCGGTAGAGCAGGCGCTCTATGGTGTCGAGGGCCCCACAACTAGGGCTCCGATATCAGGCCTTGATGAACCGCTTGGATGCCGCCAGGGCCTCCCCTGTGGTCATTTTGCGCAGATCCTCTCCATCCCGGATGAAATAGTCTCCGTTATAGCCAGAGAGCTCCCGCTGCGCCGGGATTCGGATCACAACGTAGGATCGTCCGCTGTAGGCAACGGTGTCGATGTTGGCGAGGACGTCACCCTTGAGCTCCGCATCCAGGGGCGAGTCCTGGAAATTCTTGATGATTAGACGCTGATACTCCGACATTTCCAGCGAAAGAGCCTCACATTCTCGGTCGACGCCGACCAGGTACTGCCTCCCAATTTGCAGTATACTTCTCGAATCAAGCTCCTTGATTCGCTGCGCATCACTTTCGCTGTCAGCAACGCCGAGTACAATATAGCCATCACCCTCAGGCCCGATGTTTGCAATTGCTGACGCAATCTTCGGCAGCTTCTCCAGCAACTTCCGGTTTATCACGCGCCTGGCTGACAGCGAGGCGATTCCCTGCTTGAATTCATATCGCCCACTTTCGACGGGAGCCCTTCTGATCAGATTTGGAAATTCGATTTCCATAGCGGGGCCATGAGTCAACGGGCCCCTCTGCGATTCGGTAAAATACTTTTCGACCAAGCCTCGGACGATGTCGATATTGGCTTGCCGTTGCGCTTCCGTAGTCGTGTTCCTGCTGGGTGTAAGCTTGGCGGAAACCTTTCTCAGGGCCTCGAAAGCACCTTCCCTGTCAGACAACTGACGTCCTCTTCTGATCATGAGATCGTAGAACGCCATGAAGACTGCGTAGAACGGCGTCTTCGCAGAGGTGAAAGTGCTGGTGCTGACATGGGACCGGAATGCCCCTACAACGCCCGGGCGCATGGACTCCACAATGGCCTTAAGGGCGCCCAGCACGATCTTCACATCCTCAGCCAGCTTATCTGTGCCGTATGCGTGGAGATCGATCGCCAGCGAGGAGCTCTCCGGCGTAGACAAATCAAAATATTTATCAAGGACGTCAGAACTCACACTGAACGTGTTTCCACGCACAACAGAGATGCAGATGTCCGCGAGAAGCTGTTCATCTTCGCTCTGCTGAAGCTGGCGAGGACTCAGGATACCGAGGCTGCACCAGAATGTTTCTTCCGCAGAGATTCCGTAGCCAAGCCGTTCTCGGGCGGAGTCGATCGAAACGACCGGCATCTTCGTGAGGGGGAGAATATCCGGGGAGCCGTCATAGCGGAATTCGGACGCAAGCCTGCGCAGCATCGCCACGAAGTCGCTCACGACGCCAGCCTGCCGCTTCTCCTGCGCACTCAGCTGGCGCCCACCGGAATTAATCCGTCGAAAAACTTCTGTCACCTTTGCCTCTTCGCCAGAGTCAAAGATCGTTACCGCCAGTTGGTAGTCAAGGAGATCAGCACACTCCCCCGCGCTGATCAACGCCGGCGTCCCCGGCTCTCGCTCAAACGCGTTTGACTCGGCCAACTGCCGCGCCCGAGAGAATTCATTCAGATCGAAGTACCGACGAGCGTCTCCAAAGCCCGGGATGCCATATCTCTGCTCGATGAATCCAAAGATCGCATCCAGGCGCTGCATTCCATCGATGATTTCATACTTCTGATCAGGCGCTTCGGCCAACAAAAACAACGGAATCGGAAATCCGCGCAATACGCTATCAATCAGGTGCATTTTCTCATTTACGCCCCACACCAGCTTGCGTTGATAGTTTCGATTTACCACCAACTTTTCACTGCGGTAAATGTTGTACGCTTCCTGGATCGACATTCCTCGCGGTGTGATCGACACCGAACCCCCTAGTTCGCTGCAGACTCGCAGCCCTGCATAACCGGCAAGCCCTCGTGGGCTGGATACTAGAGCAGGGTCGCTCGGCTTGTCCGGCGGTTCCGAAAGTTAGCCGGAGCGCTTCGACGTGCGATCTTCGAACTTCCTTGCGGCTCGCGGCGGCGCTGTTTTCTGCTCTCTTCAGATCAGGTTTGCCGTTGGCGCGCCGGCCGACGGCACGGTGGTGGACCACGGATCGCCGTCCGTCGGAAGAACGCTCGGCGATGTCACCGCAGCCCTCATAGGGTGGGACGGGCGGGGGCCGCGTCGCGCCGGGCGGGTCACTGGCCGAGGATGTCGACGGCCATCTCGCGCATCTCGACCTTGCGGATCTTGCCGGTCACCGTCATCGGGAACTCGTCGACCACGTGCACGTAGCGCGGGATCTTGAAGTGGGCGAGGCGCCCGGTGCAGTAGGCGCGGACGGCCTCGGCGGTGAGCGGCTCGGCGCCCTCCCGCATTCGGATCCAGGCCATCAGCTCCTCGCCGTACCTGGCGTCGGGGACGCCGATCACCTGGACGTCGAGGATGTCCGGGTGGGTGTGGAGGAACTCCTCGATCTCGCGGGGGTAGAGGTTCTCGCCGCCGCGGATCACCATGTCCTTGATCCGCCCGGTGATGGCCAGGTAGCCGTCCTCGTCCATGACGGCGAGGTCCCCGGTGTGCATCCAGCGGGCCGCGTCGACGGCCTCGGCGGTGCGCTCGGGCTCGTTCCAGTAGCCGAGCATGACGGAGTAGCCGCGGGTGCACAGCTCGCCGGGTTCGCCGCGCGGGACGGTGCGGCCGGTGGCCGGGTCGACGACCTTGACCTCCAGGTGCGGGCCGACCCGGCCGACCGTGGAGACCCGGCGCTCGACCGGGTCGTCGGTGCGGGTCTGGGCGGAGACCGGCGAGGTCTCCGTCATGCCGTAGCAGATGGACACCTCGGTCATGCCCATCCGCTCGATGACCTCCTTCATCACCTCGCTCGGGCAGGGCGAGCCGGCCATGATGCCGGTGCGCAGGCTGCTGAGGTCGTGGCGGGCGAAGTCCGGGTCGGCGAGTTCGGCGATGAACATGGTCGGCACGCCGTACAGCGAGGTGCAGCGTTCGGCGGCGACGGCCGCCAGGGTGGCGCCGGGCTCGAAGGAGGGCGCGGGGATGACCATGCAGGCGCCGTGCGAGGTGGCGGCGAGATTTCCCATCACCATGCCGAAGCAGTGGTAGAAGGGCACGGGGATGCAGATCCGGTCCTGCTCGGTGTAGTCGAGCAGTTCGCCGACGAAGTAGCCGTTGTTGAGGATGTTGTGGTGCGAGAGGGTCGCGCCCTTGGGGAAGCCGGTGGTGCCCGAGGTGTACTGGATGTTGATCGGGTCGTCGGGGGCCAGCTCGCCCTGGCGTTCGGCGAAGCGGGCGAGGAGAGCCGGGTCGGCGGCCCGCCCGGCGGCCAGCAGGGCCTCCCAGTCGGGGCTGCCGAGCAGCACCACGCGTTCCAGCTCCCGGCAGTTCGGCCGCACGTCGGCGATCATCGCCGCGTAGTCCGAGGTCTTGAAGCGCTCCGCCGCGACCAGCAGCCGGATCCCGGCCTGGTTCAGCACGTACTCCAACTCGTGCGCCCGGCAGGCCGGGTTGACGGTGACCAGGATCGCCCCGAGCTTGGCGGTGGCGTACTGGGTGAGGGTCCACTCGGCGCAGTTGGGCGCCCAGATGCCGACCCGGTCGCCCTTGGCGATGCCGAGTTCCAGCAGGCCGAGCGCCAGCGCGTCCACGTCGGCGCCGAGCCGGGCGTACGTCCAGCGGCGGGCGGTGGGGCGGTCGACCAGCGCGTCGCGGTCGGGGAAGGCGCGCACCGCGCGGTCGAGGTTCTCCCCGATGGTGTCGCCGAGCAGCGGGACGTCCGCGGTGCCGGAGGCGTAGCTGCGCGGGGCGGGGGTGGTCGGCACGGGCTGGC
>NZ_JBEPAK010000232.1:0-11086 GCF_040298565.1 Kitasatospora sp. NPDC001539
CCGGAGCGAACCGCTCCGGGGCCCGGCGGCGTCCAGGCCGGAACAGCCCCTAGGCTGCTCTGCATGCGTGACGTACAACCCCTGGTCGAAGCCGTGGACTCCCTGGCGGATCGTTTCCGCTCGCTGCCGCAGAGCAGGTTGCTGGGTGCGGTGCCGGGGCACGCCTCGCGTGCCGCCGCGGTGCTGGCGCTGGCCCGGCGGTTGGCCGCGCTGGCGCTGGCCGCGGAGGGGGAGGCCGCCGGGCGGGAGTTCCCGGACGCCGGGCCCTTCGCGGTCGGGGACCAGCTGGCCGTCGCCGGCCACGACCTGGCGGCCGCGCTGGCGGCGCTGCCCGGGAGCGCCGAGCTGGCGCTGCCGGAGGGGCCGGTGGCCGTGGACGAGGTGCTGGCCCGGGCGGTGGCCGCGGTGCGGGAGACGGCCGCGCTCTGCGCCTGAGGCCTCCCGGGGGCGGGTACGCCGAAGGCCGGCCGGGTCGGTAACCCCGTGACCCGGCCGGCCTTCGGCCCCGCCGCATGGGAGCGGTGCGCGTGATCCGGTGTCAGATGCTGGCGACCACGCGGTCGGCGAGCACGTAGACGGCCTCCTCGTCGGTGGAGAAGGTCAGCGAGTACGAGCCGGAGAAGCGCGAGCCGCCGAGCAGCCGGACGTGCTCACCGGCGCGGACCGCGTCGATCAGCCGGTAGGCGGCCTCGCGGTCGCCCGGGGCCACGCACAGCGTGGTGCCGTCGGCGAAGGCGTACACGTCCAGGGTGCCCATCGGGCCCGGGCGGACGTCGACCAGGGCGACGGCCTGCTCGGCGAGGGCGGTCAGCCGGGTGTCGGTCCACTCGCGGGAGGGCGCCTGGCTGGGCACGAAGTCGGGGTGGGAGGGGTGGCGGCGCGGGTCGGGCGCGGCGACCGGGGCGTCGTCCACGGCGGGCTCGGCGTCCAGCAGCCCGGCCTCCAGGCCGGTGGCCAGCAGGTCGGCCTCGCGCCGGGACTGGACGTCCTTGCCGGCCTCGCCGAGCGGGTGGCCGGGGCGCAGCGGGGCGCCGCCCTCGGGGCCGGGCGCGGTCGGGCCGGTGCCGCCGTCGTCGAGCAGGTCCTCCAGCGCGGCGCGCAGCGCCTCGCCGAACTCCGGGTCCATCGTCCCGGCGTTGTCCGCGGCGTCCTGCGGGCCGATGGGGCGGGGGAAGAACAGCGGCCACTCGTCGGTGCCGGTGAACGCCCCGGTGAAGGGGGAGTCGAACAGTGGCGCGTCCTCGGCCGCGCGGGCCTCCTGCTCGGCCCAGAAGGCCCGGGCCTCGGTGATCTCCCGCTCGCGGTCGGCGGCGAGCGCCTCGGTGACGGCCCGGCGTATCGCGGCCTCGTCGACCGGTGCGGGTGCCGTCCGGGTCGCGGCCTGCGCGTCCAACCGGCGGGAGACTCCCCGCAGGTGGAGCAGGACGGCGCTCGACACGGCGATCAGGATCAGCAGCAGGATGGTGTAGACGGCGCTCACGGAACGTACTCCTAGCGAGGAGCGGAACGGGGTTACGTCTCCACACTGCCGCATCGGGGGCTGTGACCGCAGTGGCGAATGTCTAATTCGTCCAGAACTTTCGCTCTTGTCCCCAAATTGTTAGGTAAAACCGTTCTACGCAGCGGAGTTGATCCGCTCCGTACTGTCGATTTCCGGGTCGGAAACGAACAGGAAGAGGGCCGGATCGACCTCTCGGTGTGATCCGGCCCTCAATTACGCTAGGTCACTCCAAACGGGTGGTCCAGACCCCCGGGAGTGGCTCCCCGTGGTCAGCTGAGGCGCTCGATGACCATGGCCATGCCCTGGCCGCCGCCGACGCACATGGTCTCCAGCCCGAACTGCTTGTCGTGCCACTGCAGGGAGTTGATCAGCGTGGTGGTGATGCGGGCGCCGGTCATGCCGAAGGGGTGGCCGACGGCGATGGCGCCGCCGTTCACGTTCAGCTTGTCCAGGTCGACGCCGAGGTCCCGGTAGGAGGGGATCACCTGGGCCGCGAAGGCCTCGTTGATCTCGACCAGGTCGATGTCGCCGATGGTCAGGCCGGCGCGCTTGAGCGCCTGCTTGGACGCCTCGACCGGGCCGTAGCCCATGATCTCGGGGGAGAGGGCGCTGACGCCGGTGGACACCACCCGGGCGAGCGGGGTGATGCCGAGCTCCCGGGCCTTGGTGTCGGACATGATGACCAGCGCCGCGGCGCCGTCGTTCAGCGGGCAGCAGTTGCCGGCGGTGACGGTGCCGTCCGGGCGGAAGACCGGCTTCAGACCGGAGACGCCCTCCAGCGTGACGCCGGCGCGCGGGCCGTCGTCCGTGCTGACCACGGTGCCGTCCGGCAGGGTGACCGGGGTGATCTCGCGCTCCCAGAAGCCGGCCTTGATGGCGGCCTCGGCGAGGTTCTGCGAGCGGACGCCGAACTCGTCCTGCTCGGCGCGGGTGATGCCCTTGAGCGCGGCCAGGTTCTCGGCGGTCTGGCCCATCGCGATGTAGGCGTCCGGCAGCAGGCCGTCCTCGCGCGGGTCGTGCCACTCGCCGCCGCCCTCCTCGGCGCGCTTCTTGGTGCGCGCCTGGGCCTCGTCGAAGAGCGGGTTCATGGTGCCGGGCAGGCCGTCGGAGGTGCCGTTGACGCTGCGCGAGACGGTCTCCACACCGGCGGAGAGGAAGACGTCGCCCTCGCCGGCCTTGATCGCGTGCAGCGCCATGCGCGTGGTCTGCAGCGAGGAGGAGCAGTAGCGGGTGATGGTGGTGCCGGGCAGGTAGTCCATGCCCATCTGCACCGCCACGATGCGGGCCAGGTTGTGGCCCTGCTCGCCGCCGGGCAGGCCGCAGCCGAGCATCAGGTCGTCGATCTCGCGCGGGTCGAGCTGCGGGACCTTGGCCAGGGCGGCCTGGATGATGTGGGCGGTCAGGTCGTCCGGGCGGACGTCCTTGAGCGAGCCCTTGAAGGCCCGGCCGATCGGCGAACGGGCGGCGCTGACGATGACGGCTTCGGGCATGGCGGGCTCCTCGCTGGGTTACGGCGGACCGGCGGTCCGGAGGAAAGCTACCGCTTGGTAGCTCAAGCGTCACCGGCTCCAGCGTGTGAGCTGGCCGACGTATTCCCCGGTCCCGCGCCCTGGCCCCGGTCGCCCGCCCGACCGCTCTCCGGGCCCGGCGGGCCGACCCGCAGCCGGTGCCGCAGCAGGGCCCAGCGCCGGCCCGCGCCCTCCGCGCCCACGGCCGCCACCTCGGTCCCCTCCCGCCCGGCGGCCGCCGCGGCGGCCACCTCGACCGGCAGCACGGCCTCGCCCGGGACGGGGGCGCTCGGGCGCTCCTCCTCCGGCCACAGGCCAAGCGCCGCGCAGACCGAGGGCAGGACGGCCATCGCGGCGGTGGCGTAGCCCTGGGCGGAGGGGTGGTAGCGGTCGGCGGCGAACATCTCGGGCCGGGCGGCGAACTCCGGGCCCAGCAGCGAACCCAGCGAGACGGTGCGGCCGCCCGCCTCCACGACCGCGATGGTCTGCGCGGCGGCCAGCTGGCGGCTGAGCCGGCGGGCCACCCAGCGCAGCGGCGGGCGCACCGGCTTGATCGTCCCGAGGTCCGGGCAGGTGCCCACCACCACCTCGCAGCCGTTGGCGCGCAGGGCGGCCACGGCCTCGCCGAGCCGGCGGACGGCGTCCTGGGCCGGGCTGTGCCGGGTCACGTCGTTGGCGCCGATCATGATCACGGCGATGTCCGGGTGGTGCGGCAGGGCCTGCTCCAGCTGGCCGGAGAGGTCGGCGGAGCGGCCGCCGGAGCGGGCCACGTTGACCAGCCGCACCGGGCGCTCGGCCACCGAGGCCAGGCCCGCGGCCAGCAGGGCGCCCGGGGTCTCGCGGGCGCGGGCCACGCCGAGGCCGGCCCCGGTCGAGTCGCCGAGGACGGCCAGCACCAGCGGCGGCCGGGGAGCGGCGGCGCGGTCGGCGAAGGCCTCGCCGTAGACGCCGTCGGCCTTGGGCGGGAGGGTCTCCAGGATGCCGATGGCCTGGATGGCGAGCTTGCTCTCGGTCAGCAGCAGGCCGACCAGGCCCACACCGATCAGGCCGAGGCCGCCGCCGCCGTAGGCCGCCGCGGTGGCGATCCGCCGGGCCACCCGGGCCCGCGAGTCCTGTGCGCCTGGCATCCGGTGCCCCCTTCGCGTCCTCGTGCCGCCCCCTCGGGGGGACACGGCAGTGCCTGCACAGCGCTCTTACCCGGATGGCGGGTGCGGCTACCGGGGGCGGCGGCGCGGGTGGGCCATTGGGGGAGCTGCGCCCGAGGGGAATCCCGGGGCGCCGCCCACGCCCTAGGCTTTGCAGTACCGAACCGAATGCACTCGCATGCCCAAAGACCGGGAGGACCCCCGTGCGGTACCACAACTCGATCATCGACCTGGTCGGCAACACGCCGCTGGTCAAGCTCAACAAGGTCACCGAGGGCATCAGCGCGACAGTGCTGGCGAAGGTCGAGTACTTCAACCCCGGCGGCTCGGTGAAGGACCGCATCGCGATGCGCATGATCGAGGCCGCCGAGGCCTCGGGGGCCCTCAAGCCGGGCGGCACCATCGTCGAGCCCACCTCCGGCAACACCGGTGTCGGCCTGGCGATCGTGGCCCAGCAGAAGGGCTACAAGTGCATCTTCGTCTGCCCCGACAAGGTGTCCACCGACAAGATCAACACCCTGCGCGCGTACGGCGCCGAGGTGGTCGTCTGCCCGACCGCCGTCGCCCCGGAGCACCCGGACTCCTACTACAACGTCTCCGACCGCCTGGTGCGCGAGACCCCGAACGCCTGGAAGCCGGACCAGTACTCCAACCCGGACAACCCGGCCTCGCACTACCACTCCACCGGGCCGGAGCTGTGGGAGCAGACCGAGGGCCGGATCACCCACTTCGTGGCCGGCGTCGGCACCGGCGGCACCATCTCGGGCACCGGCAACTACCTGAAGGAGGTCTCCGGCGGCAAGGTCAAGGTGATCGGCGCCGACCCGGAGGGCTCGGTCTACTCCGGCGGCACCGGCCGTCCGTACCTGGTCGAGGGCGTCGGTGAGGACTTCTGGCCGACCGCCTACGACCGCAGCGTCGCGGACGGGATCGTCGCCGTCTCCGACAAGGACTCGTTCCAGATGACCCGCCGCCTGGCCAAGGAGGAGGGCCTGCTGGTCGGCGGCTCCTGCGGCATGGCCGTGGTGGCCGCGCTGGAGGTGGCCCGTGAGCTCGGGCCCGACGACGTCGTGGTCGTGCTGCTGCCGGACGGCGGCCGCGGCTACCTGTCGAAGATCTTCAACGACGACTGGATGGCCGACTACGGCTTCCTGCCCTCGTCCACCGACGAGGCCCACATCGGCGAGGTGCTGGCCCGCAAGGAGGCCATCGAGCAGGGCGGCATCCCGCAGTTCGTCCACATGCACCCGAACGAGACGGTCGCCGAGGCGGTCCGGGTGCTGCGCGAGTACGGCGTCTCGCAGATGCCGGTGGTCTCCCCGGGCGCCGGGCACCCGGACATCATGGCCGGCGAGGTGATCGGCTCGGTGGCGGAGAAGCTGCTGCTGGAGGGCGTCTTCGCGAAGGAGATCGAGCTCACCGACACCCTCGACAAGGTGATGTCCAAGCCGCTGCCGGTGGTCGGCTCCGGCGAGACCGTCACCAACCTGATGACCGTGCTGGAGAAGGCCGACGCGGCGGTCGTGCTGGTGGAGGGCAAGCCGCACGGCATCGTCACCCGGCAGGACCTGCTGGGCTTCCTGGCCACCCGCAGCGCGCACTGACGCCCGGTCACCCTCCTTCGCCCGTGGCGGATCCGGCCGGGTTCATCCACGGGCGAAGTGGTACACCCGCGTCACCTGACCGCAGCACGGGGTTAACAACGCTCCGGCATCGTGGTGGTCAACGGCAAGACGCCGAGCGAGACGGCGGTGGACCACCGGGAGCGGCTCCCCGGTGGACGCGGTCGGCTCCGGACACGTCGGACGGTCCTGACCCGGCCGCCGTGTCCGCCCTCCCCGACCGGCATCGGAGGGAGGGGCCCTCCGCGGGAGGCGCCGTCGTCCCGCCCCTGTCCGGCTCCGGCCGGTCGACAGGGTGCGGCGGTTCCCGCGGCGCACACCGCGCCGAACGGCGCGTCCGCGCGGCTCCCGGGTGGGGGAGGCGCGCGGACGGAAGGGACCGGTCCTCCATCGGGGGCCGGTCCCTTCCGTACGCCCCCGCCGCCCCCGCGCGCCGGTCCTTCGGCGGGCCCCGGCGATTTCCGGCGCCCCTTCCCGGCCGTGCGCGCCGACGGGCCCGCGGTCCCGTACGCTCGCACGCATGACCAGCACTGAAACGACCGACCAGGACGCCCCGCGTTACGTCAAGCTCAGGATCGAGCTGATCGCGGAGATCACCGACGAGGGCGCGCTCAAGGCGGCCGCCCTGCAGCAGGTGGCCGAGGACGAGTACCTCGACGACGAGGAGCGGGCCCAGTCCGTCGAGGCCATCGAGGTGGACCCGTCGGGTTCGCTCGCCCACTTCATCGACCCCGTCGCGCTGCTCGGCGACGTGCCGGGCGTCGAGCTCGCCTCGGCGACCTGGGAGTCGGCGCAGACCGAGTTCGACCCCGAGAACGAGGAGTGGGACGAGTACTCCGTGGAGGAGTCGGCCGAGTAGCGCCGCCCTGCCGTCACCGCTCGGAAACGCCCGGTCCGCCTCGGCGGCTGGGCGTTTCCTCCCTGTTCGTCGGGAAGTTGGGTCATCTCATACGATCGCTTACCCTTCGGTGATGGAACCGCGGCCGGGCGGATTGCGTTTTTGTATCCGTAAATGCCCGGGTGATCAGCAGGGAGACGCGACGTGACGGCACGGGACGGTCAGGGGCGGGTGGCCGGAAGCAACTGGAGCCGACGCGGAGTGCTCGCGGGCCTGATCGGCGCGCCGGTCATGCTGCTGGCGGCCTGCAACGACAACAGCGGCGGCGGCAGCGGGAGCGGCGGCTCCGGGGCCGGCGGAAGCCAGGGCTCGGGCGGCGGCGGCAGCACGCCGAAGACCTCGGCCGCCGTGATCACCGTCACCCCGGCCGACGGCGCCACCGGCGCCAGCTTCAGCGAGCCGGTCAAGGTGACCGTCAGCAACGGCACCCTGAGCAGCGTCAAGGTCACCGACTCCACCGGCAAGGAACTGGCCGGCCAGCTTTCCGCCGACAACACCGGCTGGACCTCGGCCGCCGCCCCGGCCAGCGGCACCAAGTACTCCGTCACCGCCACCGCCGTCGACAAGGACAAGCTGGAGGCGGACGCCAACGCGACCTTCACCACGGCGACCCCGGCCAACACCTTCGTCGGCTACTTCACGCCCGAGGACGGCTCGACGGTCGGCGTGGGCATGCCGGTCTCGATCAACTTCAGCAAGCCGATCACCGACCGCAAGGCCGTCCAGCAGGCGATCACCGTCACGGCCGAGCCGGGCGTCGAGATCGTCGGGCACTGGTTCTCCAGCACCCGGCTCGACTTCCGCCCGCAGGAGTACTGGGCCAAGGGCACCAAGGTCACCCTCAAGCTCCGGCTCAAGGACGTCGAGGGCGCGAAGGGCGTCTACGGCACCCAGTCCAAGGACGTGAGCTTCACCATCGGCCGCGCCCAGACCAGCGTCGCCGACCTCGCCACCAAGAAGCTCACCGTCACCACGGACGGCCAGGTCACCGCCGTCTACAAGATCTCCGGCGGCGCCCCCGAGCACACCACCTGGGGCGGCAAGATGGTCATCTCCGAGCAGTTCACCCAGACCCGGATGAACTCGCAGACCGTCAACCTGGGCAGCGAGTACGACATCGCCGACGTGCCGCACGCCCAGCGCCTCACCACCTCGGGCACCTTCATCCACGGCAACTACTGGTCCTCGCCGTCGATCTTCGGCAGCCAGAACACCAGCCACGGCTGCGTCGGCCTGCAGGACGCCAAGGGCGCGCAGGACAGCGGCACGGACGGCTACAAGTTCTACAAGTCCTCGATGGTCGGCGACGTGGTCGAGGTCGTGAACTCGGGCGACAAGACCGTCGCTCCCGACAACGGCCTGAACGGCTGGAACCTGAGCTGGGCCGAGTGGAAGGCCGGCAGCGCCGTCTGAGCGTCAGCCCGGGACACCGCCCCGGGGTCAGCCGGGAACACCGCCCCGGGGTCAGCCGGGAACACCGCCCCGGGGCCAGCCGGGAACACCGCCCCGGGGTCAGCCCGGAACACCGCCCCGGGCGGGCCCTCGCGGCCCGCCCGGGGCGGGCGGTGCCCAGGTGACCGCAGGGAGCCGATCACGGGGCCGCCCGGCGGGCGCGACCGGACCCGTCAGCGCTTCGCGTAGTCCGCGTACCCCTGCCAGTCGACGATCAGGCACGGGTCGTCGCCCAGCACCCAGGCGTCGTGGCCGGGCGGGCAGACCATGAAGTCGCCGGGGCCGAACTCGGCCTCCTGCCCGTCGTCCATGACGATCTTCATCCGGCCGGAGATCACGTACCCCATGTGGGGCGCCTGGCAGCTGTCGGTCTTCGCGATCGGCTTCACGTGCTTGGACCACTGCCACCCCGGTTGGAACACGGCCCGGCCGACCGGACCGGTGTCCACGTTGATCAGGCGGAGTTCTCCCTTGCCCTCCTCGAAGGGGCGGACTTCCTCGGGGGCGTCGAAGCTCTTGCGGACCAGACCGGACATGGCGCACTCCTCTCCACGGGGGCGGCCCGGCCGCCGGCGCGGCACCGGGCCGGCCCTGCTGGCCATTCCAGTCTGCGCCCGGCCCGGGGCGGCGGGCACCTCCGGCGGCCGGCCCCGGCCGGAACGTGCCCGACCCGGAGCCGGCTCGGCCCGGCTCCGGGTGCGGGCGACCCCCGCCCGGCCCGGTCAGCCCTGGGTGCGGGCGACGCCGATCGGGCAGGAGGCGCCGGTACCGCCGAGGCCGCAGTAGCCGTTGGGGTTCTTGGCCTCGGACAGGTACTGCTGGTGGTACGGCTCGGCCGGGTAGAACGGCCCGGCCGACGCGATCTCGGTGGTGATCGGGCCGTGACCGAGCGCCGTCAGCGCGGGCTGGAAGGCGTCCCGCGAGGAGGTCGCGGCGGCGGCCTGGGCGGGGGAGTGGGTGTAGACCGCCGAGCGGTACTGCGTCCCCACGTCGTTGCCCTGGCGGTTGCCCTGCGTCGGGTCGTGGGCCTCCCAGAAGGCCTTCAGCAGCCGCTCGTAGGAGACCACCGCGGGGTCGAACACCACCCGCACCGCCTCGGTGTGCCCGGTCAGCCCGCTGCACACCTCCTCGTACGTCGGGTTCGGGGTGTAGCCGCCCTGGTAGCCGACCAGCGTCGTCCAGACACCGGGCAGCTGCCAGAACACCCGCTCGGCGCCCCAGAAGCAGCCCAGCCCGAAATCGGCCACCTCCAGCCCCTCCGGGTACGGTCCGGTCAGCGGGTGGCCGAGGACGGTGTGCGGCTCGGTCAGGGCGAACGCCGGGGCCTGGCGGCCGGGCAGCGCCTGGTCGGAAGGGACGAGCGAGGTCTTGTGGCGGCTGAACATCACGGCCTGCTCCAGCGGGTAGCGACGGTCCCCCGGGGGATGAGGGGGCTGCGCAGGGTTCAACGCACCGGGCCGTCCGCGGATTCCGGCGAGCGCCCCGGCGTACGGCCACTAGGCTCGGAGCCATGACCGAGCACCAGCTTCCCCAGGGCTTCGAGACCCTCGCCATCCACGCGGGTCAGGAAGCAGACCCCCAGACCGGGGCCGTCGTCACGCCGATCTACCAGGTGTCCACCTACAAGCAGGACGGGGTGGGCGGCCTGCGGGGCGGCTACGAGTACAGCCGCAGCGCCAACCCGACCCGCACCGCGCTGGAGGAGTGCCTCGCGGCGCTGGAGGGCGGCGCCCGCGGCCTCGCCTTCGCCTCCGGCCTGGCCGCCGAGGACACCCTGCTGCGCACCATCCTCAAGCCGGGCGACCACATCGTGATCCCCAACGACGCCTACGGCGGCACCTTCCGGCTGTTCGCCAAGGTGCTGACCCGCTGGGGCGTCGAGTTCTCCGTCGCCAACACCCAGGACCTGGAGGACGTCCGCGCCGCGCTGCGCCCCAACACCCGCGCGGTGTGGGTGGAGACGCCGTCCAACCCGCTGCTGGGCATCACCGACCTGACCGCGCTGGCCGAGGTCGCGCACGGCGCCGGCGCGCTGCTGGTGGTGGACAACACCTTCGCCAGCCCGTACCTGCAGCAGCCGATCGCCCTCGGCGCGGACGCGGTCGTGCACTCCACCACCAAGTACATGGGCGGCCACTCGGACGTGGTCGGCGGTGCGCTGGTGCTGGCCGAGGCCGGGCTGGGCGAGGAGGTCGCGTACCACCAGAACGCGATGGGCGCCGTCTCCGGACCGTTCGACGCCTGGCTGGTGCTGCGCGGCATCAAGACGCTGGGCGTGCGGATGGACCGGCACAGCTCCAACGCGGAGAAGGTCGCCGAGCTGCTGGCGGCCCACCCCAAGGTCAGCCAGGTGCTCTACCCGGGGCTGCCCGAGCACCCGGGCCACGACATCGCCGCCAAGCAGATGAAGGCCTTCGGCGGCATGGTCTCGTTCCGCGTCGCGGGCGGCGAGGAGGCGGCCGTCGAGGTCTGCAACCGCGCCCGGCTGTTCACCCTGGGCGAGTCCCTGGGCGGCGTGGAGTCGCTGATCGAGCACCCGGGCCGGATGACCCACGCCTCGGCGGCCGGTTCGCCGCTGGAGGTGCCGGCCGACCTGGTGCGCGTCTCGGTGGGCATCGAGTCGATCGACGACCTGCTGGCCGACCTCCAGCAGGCCCTGGGCTGACCGGACGGGGCCGTCACTGCCCCTGCCGGTCCGCGGTGTACGTCTCCATGGCGTGGTTGAAGCGGGCCAGCAGGGCGCAGAACGCGCGCTGCTCCTCGGGCGGCCAGTCGGCCGTCAGTCTGCGGGTCAACTCCGCCCGGCCGTCCCGGACTTCGGCGAGCCGACCGGAGCCGCCGGGGGTCAGCGCGAGGCGAACCGCGCGGCGGTGCCTGGTAGCGGGTCAGCAGGCGCTCGACGTAGTCGGGCAGGCCGGCGCTGGTGACCTTGAGGCCGCGGACCTTGCGGCCGAAGCCGG
>NZ_JBEPAK010000233.1:0-11066 GCF_040298565.1 Kitasatospora sp. NPDC001539
TGGTCATACTGGCGACGACGTAGCCAAACCCGGGCACGCCGCAGCCACTACAAACGCCGAGGTCACACCCCATAACTGCGGTTGCAGTACTAGGGCCTGGGGTCGGTGCGCAGCAGGCCGTACACCACCGAGTCCCGCCATTCACCGGCCCGGAAGGTCACCGCGCGCAGCACGCCCTCGCGGGTGAAGCCCACCTTCTCCAGGGCGCGCTGCTCGGCGATGTTGCCGATCTCGGTGTCGGCCTCCAGCCGCACCACCGGGGTGTGGGCGAACAGGTAGTCCACCAGCAGGCGTTGGGCCTGCGTGCCGATCCCCCGCCCGCGCGCCTGCGGCGCCAGCTGGATGCCGATGCTCCAGTACTGGGCGGTCGGCAGCATGCCCTTGCGACGGGCGGCGACGAAGCCGCAGAACTCGCCGCCGACCACGACCGCGAAGATCGACTGGTCCTCACCGAGCAGCCCGTGCTCCTCCCAGCGCCGCCGGAACCGCTCCGGATGCCGCCAGCCGTACCACTGGAACTCACCCACCACCTCGGGGTCGTTGACCAGGCTGCCGAAGGCGGGCAGGTCGGCTTCGGCTATCGGGCGCAGGGAGACGGCGTCATCGCTCATCCGTTCACCATAGACATCCCCGCCGGCACCCCTGCGACCCGGCCCCCTGGCGCGCGACGGCCGCCGGCCCCAGGATGGTGCTGTTCTTACCGGGCGTCAGAAACGAAGCGGCGGTGGCGAGCATGGCGGGCATCAAGGTCAGCACGGTGGTGGAGGCCCCGGCCGAGCGGGTGTGGGAGCTGGTCGGGGACTTCCACGGCCTCGGCGGCTGGCACCCCCACCTGCCGGTGAGCCGGCTCGGCGACGGGCCGGCGGGCAACGCGATCGGATCGGTGCGGATCTTCGACCTCGACGGCGTGGAACTGCAGGAGACGCTGGTCGCCTACGACGAGGAGGCGCGCAGCTACACCTACAGCTTCCCCGACGGCACCTTCCACTTCGACGGCTACCGGGCGACCCTGCGGGTCGCGCCGGTGACCGAGCTGGATGCCGCCTTCGTCGAGTGGGGCGTCACCTTCGACATCGAGCCCGAGCACCGCAAGGAGTCCACCGACCGGGTGCACGGCGTCTTCACCTCCGGCCTCGCCGCCCTGCGGGAGCGCTTCACCGGCTGAGGGCGCCCCGATCCCCACGGCCGGCAGTCGGCTCCGACCGCCGGGTCCGTGCGGCCGAGCCCGAGCCCGTACGCCCGGCCGGGCCGCGGCGATCGGGGCGATCGAGGCGGTCGAGGCGGTCGAGGCGATGGCCGACGCGGCGACCGCCGCGACCGGGACGGACGGCCTCCCAGCCGGCGCCCAGCGGCCTCCCAGGCTCTCACCAGCCTCTCATCTGCCGCGCCTAGCCTCCGCGCATGAACGTCTCCCTGCTCGACGGCTGGTTCCCGTGGACGGTCCGGGCCGCCGCCGTCGCCCTGTTCCTGGCCGCGGTGGGCCTGCGGGACCGGGCCTGGCGGCGCAGGCGGGGGCCGATCGCGCTCGGGACGGCGCTGGTGCTGACCGCGGTGGCCGCCGTCGGCGTGACCACCCTGTCCGGGATCACCGATCCGATCCCGGTCGAGGTGTGGCTGTGGGGCGGGGTGGCGATCGCGGCGTTCAGCGTGCTCGGGTTCGGCTGGCGCGGCGCCAGGTGGTGGCGGAGGGCGCTGGTGGCGCCGACCGTCGTGCTGGCGCTGTTCTGCGCGGCCAACAGCGTGAACCTGGCCACCGGCTACTACCCGACGATCGACGACGCGATCGGCGAGCTCAGCGGGCAGCCGCTGCCGGACCAGATCACCCTGGCCGAACTCGCGTCGATCCACGGCAGGACCAGGACCGGCCGCATCGTCCAGGTCGACATCCCGGACACCGCAAGCGGCTTCGCCCACCGCCAGGAGCTGGTCTACCTGCCGCCGGCCTGGTTCCGCAGCCAGACCCGCCCCAAGCTCCCGGTGCTGGAGATGATCGGCGGCGAGTTCGCGGCGCCCGACAACTGGATCCGCTCCGGCAACGCGGTCCGGACCGCCGACGAGTTCGCCGCCCGGCACAACGGCTTCGCCCCGATCCTGGTCTTCGTGGACGCCACGGGCGGCTTCCGGGTGGACACCGAGTGCGTGGACGGCCCGCACGGCAACGCCGAGAGCCACCTCGTCAAGGACGTCCCCCCGTTCGTGCAGAAGACCTTCAACGCGGCCACCGACCCGCACAAGTGGGGCGTGGCGGGCTGGTCGATGGGCGGCACCTGCGCGGTCGACCTGGTCGTCGAACACCCCGCCGTCTTCACCCACTTCGGCGACTTCTCCGGCGACAGGGGCCCGTACATCGGGGACCGGGACCACACCGTCCAGGAGCTCTACGGCGGCGACGCCGCGGCCTGGGCGGCCCACGACCCGCTGACCGTCCTCGCCCACCACCCCAAGTACCAGGGCGTCTCGGGCTACTTCGGCCAGGGTGACGAGGAGCGCGGCCAGATCGAGGCCGCCAAGGCCCTGGACGCGGCCGCCAAGCGCGACGGCATCCGCACCACCAGTGCTGTCGGCTCGGGCCGGCACACCTGGCAGACCGGAGCCGCGACCTTCGCCCAGGCTTTGCCCTGGCTCGCCCAGCAACGCGGCGTCCCGGGGACCCGCCCGTAACGGCGGGCCACCCCCTCCGCGCGCGACGGCCCGGTCCGGATCCCGTCCGGATCCGGGCACCCCTGAGCGGTCCGTGAGCGGGATCACAGCAGTGCGTCACCGCCCGGCAGACCCGGTGCCGACCACCTGGCCGATCGCCGCGCGGCGCGGCATCGAACGGATTCGCACCACCGCCCCAGGGGCGCCCCGGCACGGCGATCCACCGCACCGGACACCCCCGGGCCGCGCCGCCCGGGGCGCTCACGACCCCGCCCGGGCCGCCACCGCTTCCGCCACTCCTGCACACAGGTTCCCCACCGGACCACCGCAATCGCCATGCGCCTCCCGGCCTCGGAGGAATCCGGCTTTGCTCGCGGCGCCCCGGTGGCATAAATTTCGTCCGCCGTCGACGCAGCGACCGGCCTGACCTCCACTCAGGCACCGGCGCACTGCGGAGCCAGGGGGGCCTGACGGCAGCACGAACGGGGGGAGGAACAGCCGTGCCCGGAGTCCGCACTCACGGGTCGGCCGGCCGGTGGGGGCCGGCAGGCCCGCCACCCGGAGCCCCGGCCCGCACCGCTGGACGGCTGGCGGTCCACCACTCTCGCAACGCCCGGCCGGCCACGGCCACCGTTCCGCTCGGCGCGGGCGGCAGCGCCGGGCCCGCCGAAGGACGCCCGGACTGCCCCGGAGGACAGGTACCGCGGCACCGGCGTGCGGGCACGGCGGTGCGAGGCCCTTCCGGGCCGCACCGGGCACCGGTGACGGCCGCTGCCCGGCGGTAGCACCCACAGACCGCCGCCGGGTCCGTCCGGCACAGGGGACCGGACGGACCCGGCGGCATCCTCGCGCCGGGGTCAGAGCCCCAGGCGGCCGAGCACCGGGGTCAGAGCCCCAGGCGGCTGAGCGCCGTGGTCCAGTCGCTCGCGATGGCGCTGCGGGCGGCCGCCAGGGTCACTCTCTGGCTGCAGACCGCGGTCTTGAGCCGGTTCTCGACCGAGTCCTTGCTCTGCGCCGGCTGGTCGCCGTACCGCGGCTCGGGCCACAGGTTGCGCGGGTCGCGCGGCGCGCCGCCGAGCTCCAGCGGGACGAGGTGGTCCTCCTCGTAGTCCGACATGTTGGTGTCCGCGTAGCCGTACTGCGCGATCTGCTGCGCCTTCAGCGAGTTGGTGTAGCTCGTCGGCGGGCGCACGGTGGCGGTCCAGCCGGAGACGCAGATGGTCGAACCGATGGTGGCCTGGGTGACGGCCGGGTTGTACGCCCCCGGCGTGCACGACGGGTCGGGCAGCGGCAGGTACGCCTGCGAACAGCTCGCGGCGAGCGACACGGACGTGACCGACGGGGCGGTCGCCGGGGCGGCGGCCTGCGCGGTACCGGTGGCGAGACCGGCGGCGGCGAGACCGGTGGCCGCGGCGAGGACGGTGAGGCGCTGACGGAGGATCATGGAGGCGCTCTCCTGGGGCCGGCCCGGCCGATCGCCGGGCGACTGTGCCCATGACAGCATCCTGCACGCGACGGGCGTCAGACCCGGGACGTGAACGACTGGTAACCGGGCCGCACTTCACCGGGAACGGTCTTCACATCCGCGGCAGCGCCGGGCAGGACGGCAGCGGACGGTGCGTCAGGAAGCCTCCGTCGTCAACAGTCGCGCCAGCAGCGCCGCCGGCCCCTCCGGCAGGCTGCCGCACACCAGCTCGACGCGGTGCACCAGGCGTGGCGCGGCGATCGGCACCCGGGCGATGCCGGGCGCCGCGGCCGCCACCGCCTCGGGCAGCAGCGTCAGCCCGTGCCCGGTGGCGACCAGGGAGAGCAGCCCGTGCAGGTCGGTGCCCCGGTAGCGGGTCGCGGCCCGGAAGCCGTCCGTGCCGGCGGCCGCGCGCAGCCGCGCCGTCGTCGGGGTGAGGTCGGGGGCGTCCAGCCAGCGCGCGGCCGACAGGTCGGCGAGCGCGACGCCGGTACGGCCGGCCAGCGGGTGCCCCTGCGGCAGGGCGACGGCCACCGGCTGTTCGTCCACGGCGACGGTGGCCAGCGGGCCGACCTCGGGCAGCGGCAGCGGGTCGCTGGGCGCGGCCAGGCCGTCGATCAGCGCGAGGTCGACCTCACCGGTGGCGACCTGGGCGGGCAGCACGTCCTGGGCGAGCACCCGCAGCACCGGTTCCGTCCGCGGATACGCCCGGCGCACCTCGCCGAGCGCGCGCCCCAGGCCTGCCCCGACCGCCAGCGGGGTGGCGCCGAGGACCAGTCGGGCACTGGAGGCACCGGCCAGGCGCGCGACATCGGCGCGCGCCGCCTCCCACCGGACCAGCAGCGGGGCGGCGTGCTCCAGCAGCCGCCGCCCGGCCGCCGTCGGGCCGACCGGCCGGCGCAGCAGCAGTGCGGCGCCGAGGTCCGCCTCCAGCGAGGCGATCTGCTGGGAGACGGCGGACTGGGTGTAACCGAGCTCGCGGGCCGCCTCGGAGAAGGAGGCGAGGCGGGCGACGGTCACGAAGGTGCGCAACTGCTGGGGATCCACGGGGGGCATCAACCGATCTGATCGATGGTTAAGAGATCATCGTTGGCGCTGATCTCGGGTGCCGGGTCAGGATAGCCGCATGACCTACTTCGCCCCGCGGATCGCCCTCGTCGGCGACCGCTCACCCGCCGTCCGCTCGCACGCCCGCATCCCCGGCCTGCTCGACGCCCTCGCCGGGCACGACCAGCTCGTCCTGGACGCCTACTGGATCCCCACCGAGGACGCCGGGGCGCCGGGCGCGCTCGACGGCTTCGACGCCGTCTGGCTGCTGCCCGGCAGTCCGTACCGCAGCGAGGCCGGCGCCCTGGCCGCCGTCCGGACCGCCCGCGAGCGCGGCATCCCCTTCCTCGGCACCTGCGGCGGGTTCCAGCACGCCGTGCTGGAGTTCGCCCGCACCGTCTGCGGCATCGGCGACGCCGTCCACGCCGAGGAGGCCCCCGAGGGGCGCCGGCAGGTGATCGCCCCGCTCAGCTGCTCCCTGGTCGGCCACGAGGGCGCCGTCACGGTCACCCCCGGTACCCTGGCCGAGCGCGCCCTGGGCGCCACCCGCACCCAGGAGCGCTACCACTGCTCCTACGGCCTCAACGCCGAGTACCTGGACCGACTGCGCGCCCACGGGCTGCGCTTCAGCGGAGCGGACGACTCCGGCGACGTCCGGGTGCTGGAGCTGCCGGAGCACCCGTTCTTCCTCGGCACGCTGTTCCAGCCCGAGCTGTCCGGCGACGGCAGCCGGCCCCACCCGATGATCCGGGCCCTGGCCGCGGCCGCCGTCGCCCACGCCGCGGGCGTCGGGGGCAGCCACTCGAGCCCCGCCGTCACGGCCACCCCCTGAACACCGCTCACACCGGCAGCGAGCGCAGCCGCACCGGCCCCTCCGGCCAGCCGGCGCCCTCCGCCAGCGGCCGCCACATGGTGCGCAGCGGCATCACCGCGAGCCGCCCCTGCGGCTGTTCGACGGTCACTTCCTCGGCCACCTCGCGGAAGCCCAGCCCCCGGTAGAACGCCGCCAGCGGCGGGCGGCAGAACAGCAGCGCGTACCGGAAGCCGAGCGAGCGCCCGTGGTCCAGCGCGGCCCCGACCACGGCCCGGGCGAGGCCGCCGCCACGCCGCTCGGGGGCCACGCACACGCCGCCGACGCCGATCGCCTCCAGGTCGACGCCGCCGACGGTGAGCGGCAGCGGCAGCAGGCCGGTGTGGGCGACGAGCCGGCCGTCGGCGCCCCGGACGCCGAAGTGGGTCTCCTTCGGAAGGAACGTCAACCCCGTGTAGGCGACGCCGTACGGGTCCTCGCCGGGGCCGAGGATCTCCTCCTGCTCGGCACGGGAGTACTGCTGGAGCCGGACCACGGTCGGCGGTCCGGAAGTAGAACGATCATCCATCACGCCATGCTCCCTTCCCCGGCCGCCCCTGATCCAGTCCCTTCTCGGCCACCTGTTCGGTAGCGGCGATCGGTGCACGTCCCGGGCCCGCGGCCGCTACCCCGCGGCGCGCTCGACCAGCTCCGCCCACACCTCGCCGACGCGCGTCGGAAGCGCCTCCAGCGCACCGCCGTTGTCGATCACCAGGTCCGCGATCGCCAACCGGTCCGCCCTGGTGGCCTGCGCGGCCATCCGGGCCCGGGCCTCCTCCTCGGCCATGCCGCGCAGGCGCACCAGCCGCTCCAGCCGCACCTCGTCCGGCGCGTCCACCACGACGACGAGGTCGAACAGCGGCGCCAGCCCGTTCTCGGCCAGCAACGGCACGTCGTGCACCACCACCGCGTCCTGCGCGGCCGCCGCCTCCAGTTCGGCGGAGCGGGCTTGCACCAGCGGGTGGACGATCGCGTTCAGCGCCTGGAGCCGCTCCTGGTCGCCGAACACGATCGCCCCGAGGGCCGGGCGGTCCAGGGTGCCGTCCTCGCGCAGCACCCCGGGGCCGAACTCGGCGACCACGGCCGCCAGACCGTCCGTTCCGGGGGCGACCACCTCGCGGGCGATCAGGTCGGAGTCCACGATCACCGCGCCGCGCGCGGCGAACAGGCGGGACACCTCGCTCTTGCCCGCGCCGATGCCACCCGTCAGTCCGATCTTCAGCATGGCGTCAGGCTACCGGTGGGCGCTCCGGCCCGTCAGCCCCGGCCCGTCAGCCCGGGGACCTCAGCCGCGAGGCCGGTCGGACGCCGCCGGCCCGCGCCCGTCACTCCACCTCCAGGCTCTCCCCCTCGCCGAGCACGGTCAGCCCCGCGCCGGTGCCCGGCCCGTCCGGCCCGAGCAGCCGGGTGGCCACCATGTGCCCGATCGGGCTGAGCGTCGCCTCGTGGACCGGCACGGCCACCCGTGGCCCCGCCTCGCGCACGTAGTCGACCACCTCGCCGGCCTTGCTCCAGGGCGCCGCGAGCGGCAGCAGCAGGGTGTCGACGGTGTGCGGCGGCACGGTGAAGGCGTCGCCCGGGTGGAAGAGCCGGCCGCCGAAGAGGAAGCCGATGTTCTTCACCAGCGGGATGTCCGGGTGGATCTGCGCGTGCCACTCGCCGTGCACCGAGACGCCGAGGCCGTCGAGGTCGAAGGCGTCGCCCTCGCCGACCGCCGTGACCCGCCGGCCGGCGCCCTCCAGCTGGGCGGCCACGGCGGTGTTGGTCCACACCCGCAGCGCCGGATCCGCCTCCAGCGCGGCGCGCAGCCGGGCCTCCTCGAAGTGGTCCATGTGCTCGTGGGTGATCAGGACGGCGTCCGCCCCGGCCAGTGCGGCGGGGTCGGTGAACGCCCCCGGGTCGACGACGACGGTGGTCGTGCCGTGCTCGATGCGTACGCAGGCGTGTCCGAACTTCGTGATTCGCATGCCGCAAACCATACAGCAGGGCTGTACAGTTTTGCTGTATGGATTCCGGATAGACTGCTCCCATGCCCCGCGAAGCACCGCACCCGGACACCCTGGAACTCGCCGCCGACCTGCGCAGTGCGCTCGGCAGCCTGGTCCGCTCCCTGCGCGACGGCGACGAACTGCCGCAGAACCAGGCCGCCGTCCTCGGCCTGCTGATCCGCGACGAACGCTCCTACACCGTCGCCGAACTCGCCGAGCGCCGCCGCGTCCGCCACCAGTCGATGGCCCGCACCGTCGCCCTGATGACCGAGGCCGGGCTGGTCGTCCAGCAACCCCACCCCACCGACGGCCGCAAGCAGCTCATCACCGCGACCGCGGCGGGCCGCACCGCCCTCCTCGACCAGCGCGCCCGCCGCGAGCACCACATCGCGACCGCCATCGAGTCCCGCCTCAGCCTCGCGGAACGGGACCAGCTCCGCACCGCCGTCGGCCTGCTCAGCCGCCTCTCCTGAACCCGGAGGCGGCCGGCCGACCCCGGAGAGGCCGACCGGATCCTAGGCCTTGACCAGGCCGGTGTCCGCCGTCGCCGCCCCCGGCTCGCCGACGGGCACGTCCGACGGCTCCCCGGTCGGAGCCCCCGACCCCGCCGGCAGCCCGGTGGAGTCCTCGGCCGCCGGCCGCGGAGCCGGCACGCCCGCCCGCACCAGTGCGGGCAGCTCGACGTGCTCGCTCAGCCCGAAGCGCCGGTGCAGCCGCTTCAGCGGAGCCGGCGCCCACCAGTTGAACTCGCCGAACAGGCTCATCGCGGCGGGCACCAGCAGGCAGCGCACCAGCGTGGCGTCCACCGCGACCGCGACCGCGAGGGCGATGCCCATCTGCTTGACCATCAGCATGTCCCCGGCCGCGAAGCCCGCGAAGACGATCACCATCAGCAACGCCGCCGAGGTGATGATCCGACCGCTGCGCTGGACCCCCAGCTCCACCGCCCGGGCGCAGCCGTACCCGCGCTGGTGCAGCTCCTTGATCCGGGCGAGCAGGAACACCTCGTAGTCCATCGACAGCCCGAAGGCGAAGGCGAAGACCAGCACCGGCAGGAACGTCTCCAGTCCGCCGGTCGGGCTGAAACCGAGCAGACCGCTGAACCAGCCGTCCTGGAAGACCAGGGTCAGCGCGCCGAGCGAGGCGCCCAGCGACAGCAGGTTCATCAGCAGCGCCTTGACCGGCATCACCACCGAGCCGGTCATCAGGAACAGCAGGACCAGCGTTCCGGCCGCGACCAGGCCGAGCGCCCACGGCCCGCGCGACAGCAACTCGTCCTTGAAGTCGACCACCGAGGCCGCGCCGCCGGTCACATAGGTCCGCAGTCCGCCGCGGTCGGCCCGGAGCTCGTCCACCACGTGCTTGGCCGTCCCGCCCTGCGGGTCGCCGTGCACCAGCACGTCGACGGTGGACACCGTGTCGGACACCGGCGTCACCGCTCGCACCCCGCTCACCCCGGGCAGCTTGGCGACGACCTCGTCCGCGTACGCCTGGGCGACCGGCGCGCCGCCCTCGACCACCACCGTGATCGGCGCGGCCGCGACCTGCGGGAACCGCTGGTCGACGGTCTCGGCGACCTGCCGCCCGGCCGAGGAGGCGGGCAGCACCGCGGCGCCGGAACTGCGCATCTCGGCGTGGAAGAAGGGCGCCCCCGCCGCCATCAGCAGCGCCACCGAGGCGAGCGCGACGGGCACCGCCCGCTTGCGGACCCGGCGGACGGTCCGGCTGAAGAAGCCCTCGTCCGGCACGGGCGCGGCCGGTGCCTTGATGCGGGAGCCGGCGAAGCCCAGCAGCGCCGGGATCAGCGTCAGCGCGGCGGCGACCGCGATCACCACCACGCTCACGCCGGCCGCCGCGACCGCGCCGAGCACCGGGCTGGTGAACACGAAGAGGCCGGCCAGTGCGACGGCGACGGTCAGCCCGGAGAAGGCGACGGTGCGCCCGGCGGTGGCGGCGGTGCGTTCGACGGCGGCGGCGATGTCAGCGCCGTGGCCGCGTTCCTCGCGGAAGCGGTTGACCATCAGCAGCGCGTAGTCGATGGAGAGGCCGAGGCCCAGGACGGTGGCGATCGGCAGCACGCTGGTGTCGATGTCCATGATCCGGCTGAAGCCGAACATCGCCAGCAGTGCCCCGCCGACCGAGGCGACGGCCCCGATCACCGGGAGCGAGGCGGCGGCCAGGCCGCCGAAGACCAGCACCATGACGACCAGCGTCAGCGGCAGGGTGACCATCTCGCCGAACCGGGTGTCCTGTTCGGTCTGCTTCTTGACCTCCTGCTGGAGCACCAGGTCCCCGCCGACGGTGACGTGCGCCCCGCCCGCGCCGTTCAGCTCGGCCAGCCGGTGGGTGACGGCGTCGGTCTGCGCGCCGGTCGAGGTGGCGGCCATCCGTACGGTGACCAGGCTCGCCGTGCCGTCGGCGGCGCGCAGCGCGGCCGGAGCCGGCCCGGGGCCGTAGGCGTCCTGCGCGGAGGAGACGCCGGGCAGCGCGGCGATCTCGGCGACGGCCTTCCCGACCGCGGTTCGCACGGCCGGGTCGTCGACCGGCCTGCCGTCCACCACCGCGGTGACCGTGCCCTTGACCGGATCGGCCGCCGCGACGACGGCACTGCCCCGGTCCCCCTCGGCGGTCGCGGAGGAGGCGCCGGCCACCGAGCCCTCGAAGACCCGGCCGCCGATCAGGACGCCGACGACCAGGACGGCGGCCCAGAAGCCGAGCACCCAGCGACGGTGGCGGAAGCAGAACCGGCCGATCGCGGCGAGACGGCCGCCGACCGCACCGACGGGGGCGGCCGAGGAGGGAGTGCGCATGAAGGAGCCTTTCGGGCAGCTCCACTCAATGTAGGTGCATCCCGAACTCCGGCCTATAGCAGGGCAATGAGCCCCATCTCACATTTCCCTACACATAAACCACACATAAGTCAAAGCGGAAAACGAAGGCCGGGTGAACGGACGCCGAAGAGCGGCTCGAACGAGCCCCGGGGAGCGGCTCCGGTGATCCGGGAACGCGCGCGCGGCCGGGGCCTGGCCCACCGGATGCTGCGGCACCTCGAGGAGACCGGGCGGGCAGCCGGCTA
>NZ_JBEPAK010000234.1:0-11049 GCF_040298565.1 Kitasatospora sp. NPDC001539
GTCGAAGCCGACCTTCTTGGCGTCGACCTGGCCGACGCCATCGGCAACAGCGAGAACAACACCATCAAGATCTGCGACGTCCCGCCGACCGGCGTGACAGTTTCCTGACAGTCCCCGAGGTCGCCACGGCGCCCGACGATCCGTCAGTCTTGGTACCGTGCACGCGATTCGTTTCCACCTCCGCGCCCCGGACGACACCCCGGGGGTCGAGCAGCCGCCCACCCCGGAGGCCCTCCGCGCCGGACTGGCGCGCGCCCTCGGCGGGGCGGCCCGGATCGACCACGCCCGGATCCTCGTCGGCCCGGGCACGGTGGACGGAGTGGTCTTCGTCCTCGCGGACCACCTGCTCGCCGCCGAGGCCGCCGTCATCACCGGCTGCGCCGACCTGACCGGGCCGGGCAGCCTGCTGCCCGGCTGGCGGGTACCGCACTGCGCGGTGGACACCCTCCTGGCACTCGGACTGTAGGAACCGGTCAGGCCGGGCCGAGCCCGGCGTCCGGCGTCCTCCCCGCCTGCGCCTGCTCGATCCGCTTGACCAGCATCGCCGCGAACCGCCGCGCCCCGGCCACGTCCACCGGCCCGCCCTCGGTGGTCACGCTCGCCACCACGGTGCCCGAACGGACCACGATGCTGACGCCGTCCCCCGCCGAGAGCGGCCCGACGAAGGCCTGGCTCTCGCTGCCCAGCACCGGGGTGTCGACCTTGTGGAACGGCCCGACCGGGTACGACGCGTAGGTCTCCTTCAGCCGGCTCCGCGCCGCGTCCCGGCTCGGCAGGGTGTCCACCAGGAAGCGCGCCACCAGGTCACCCGAGGAGAACCGCACCGACCCGCTGAGCGGCTTGCCGGTGCACGGCGCCGACGCCGTGCAGGTGACGGTGTGGTCCGCGCTGTCGACCTTCCGCTTCTCCTCGTCCCACCCGGCCATCGCCCTGGCGTCCGGCAGCACCTGCCCGACCACCTTGTCGTCCAGCAGCGCCGCCTCCAGATCCGCCCCCGGCGTCGCCCCACCGGCCGACGGCACCGGAGCCGCAGCCCCGCCCGCAGCAGCCCCGCCCGAAGCGGTCCCGGCCGCCGACGGCGCGGCCCCGGACGCGGACGGCACCACCGCAGAGCCCGACGCCGAGGCCGCGCCCGTACCGCCCGTACCGCCCGTCGCACTCGTCACCGCCGGACTCGCCGCCCCGGACGCGCCCTTGGCCCCCTCCGATCCCCCCGAGGAGCACCCGGCCAGCACCCCCACCAGCACCCCGGCCGCCACCCCGGCAGCCATCCGCCGCCCACCCAGCCCCATGCCCATCCGCATGCCCGCTCCCTCTCACCTGTCCGTGACCCCTCAAGATAGCGACCACCCCCCGCCCCACCCGCCCCGGCCTCCCCGCACACGAACCGCCCCACCCGCAGCACCCCACCCACCCCTCACCCCTCACCACTCGGCTCCGGCGAGAGGGAGCCGCGCCCGCACCCACCCTCCCGAGAGCCCCCGCCCCACCCCCAACGCCCGAACACCCCGCCCCCGTCCGGTACCGTCCCCCTGGCCCGACAGCGCCGACGGGGGGCGGGATGCCGCAACACGACCACGAGGACCACCTCGCCGGACTCGTCCGAGCAGCACAGCAGGGCGACGCCCTGGCCCTCGACGAGTTGCTCACCCTGCTGATGCCGTACGTCGGCCGGGTGTGCGCCCCGATCGCCCTCCAGGACGCTCCCGACGCCGCCCAGGAGGCGATGATCGCGATCGTCCGCGGACTGCGTCGGCTCAGGACCCCCGAGGCCCTGTTCGGCTGGGCCCGCACGATCGCCGCCCGCGAGGCCGTCCGCGTCGCCACCCGCCGGTCCCCGCAGCCGTCCGGCCGCACCACCCGGACGGCCCCACTCGACCTGCCCGACCAACGCGACCCGGAGCTCGCCGCCGACATCCAGGACGTCCTCGAACGCCTGCCACCCGATCACCGCGCCGTCCTGACGCTGCGCCACATCGAGGGACTGGACGAGAAGTCCGTGGCCGAGATCCTGGACCTCCCGCTGGGGACGGTCCGTTCACGGCTCTTCCGTGCCCGCCACGGCTTCCGCACCGCCTGGGGCGCCGAAAGCCCCTGATCCCGGAGAAATCCACGAACCCTCGGGATTGCGCCGCCCTCCCGCGCCCTCTCCTCTTCTGACACCACCTCCGGAAGGGAGACCCCGATGCCCACCCCGCGCCCGCTGCCCCACCCGCTCGACGCTGCGCACACACCCGACACACCCGACGCACCCGACGCGCCCTCCGCCCCCGAGCATTCCGACCTCCCCGAGCTCGCCGACGTCCGTCACCGCTGGATCGAGGCCGACGGCGTCCGCCTCCACCTCGCCGAGGCCGGCCAGGACACCCGCGTCCCGCTACTGCTCCTGCACGGCTTCCCCCAGCACTGGTACGCCTGGCGGAAGGTGATCCCGCTGCTCAGCGGCGACTTCCGGCTGCTCTGCCTGGACCTGCCCGGCTTCGGCTGGTCGGAGGCGCCCCGGCGCGGCTACACGACCGACGACCGCGCCCGCATCGTCCTCGCCGCCCTCGACCGGCTCGGCCTGGACCGGGTGGGCCTGGTCGGCCACGACTGGGGGGCCTGGACGGGCTTCGAGCTGGCCCTGCGCGCGCCGGAGCGGTTCACCGGCTTCCTGGCACTGAACATGACCCACCCCTGGCCGCGTCAACGCGTCCTGCTCGGTACCGCATGGCGGTTCTGGTACACGGCCCTGCTGGAGTACCCGGGCGTCGGCCGCCGGATCGTCCGGCACCGCCCCGGGCTCCTCGGCTACCTCCTACGGCGCGCCACGGCCCCCGAACACCCCTGGACTGCCGAGGAGTCGGACGGGTACGTCAGCAGGGGGAGCACCCCCGGAGCGGCCCGCGCGGCCGAGCGCCTGCACTGGGGATTCGTGGTCCGGGACATCCCGCGCCTGGCGCTCGGCGCCTTCCGGCAGCGGCGGCTCACCGTCCCGACCCTGCTGCTCGGCGGGGAGCAGGACCCGGTGATCCGCCCGTCGCTGCTGTCGCCGGCGGGCGCCCCCGCCGACGACCTGACCGCCGAAGTCCTGCCCGGCTGCGGCCACTTCCTCCCGCACGAGCACCCCGAGGCGGTGGCCGAAGCCGTCCGCCGCCTACTGTCCCGCTCCCGCGCCTGACCTTTCGGCCACCCGCCGCTCCAGCCGGTCCAGCAGCACCTCGCCGCGCCGCTCGGTGAGTCCACCGAGGAGGTGCTGCACCGGTCCGGCACCCGGCACCCGCAGACGGGCGAGCAGGGCGAACCGTGTCCCCGTTCCCTCCGGGACGGCCGCCATCCCGCCCAGCAGCGCACGGCTCTGCATCAGGCACCAGCCGTCGCGCAGCACGATCTCGAACCGCTCACGGTGCCCGACGACGCTCACGGCGAGCCCCTCCAGCCGCCCGTCCCGGCCGGGGCCCGGCCCGGCCTCCGGACCGACCTCGAAGGAGCGCAACCCGCTGACCAGCCCGGGCAGTTCACCCGACAGGTCGCTCGCGACCGCCCACACCTCGTCGAAGCCGGCCGCGAGGCGCCGCTCGGCGAACAGCGGCCTCCCGGCCCCGGCCGCCGCGAGCACCCGCAGCCGCCGCACCGGGTCCAGGTCGACCGTCGGCCACCCGTCCGCCATCCCCGTCCCTCCCACCGCCTCGAGCACCCGAGCCGAGGCCCGGGCGGGCCCGCCGAAGACGTCCGGGCGAGCCACCGGAGACGGTACCGCCCGGAGGACGCCGACGACGCCGACGGGGCGGCGACCGATCGGTCACCGCCCCGTCGACACCGTGCGGTCGGCCGGTCAGGCCGCCGGAGCCGGGAAGGTCGGGTACTCGACGCCCGAGATGTACTGGACGACCCGGACGACCTGGCACGAGTAGCCGAACTCGTTGTCGTACCACAGGTACAGGATCGCGTTGTCGCCCTCGACCTTGGTCGCGCCGGCGTCCACGATCGAGGCGTGGCGCGAGCCGATGAAGTCGCTGGAGACGGCGTCGGGCGAGTCGATGAAGTCGATCTGGCGCTTCAGCGGCGAGGTGAGCGAGACGTCCCGCAGGTAGTCGAGGACCTCCTCGCGGGTGGTCTCGCGCTTGAGCTGCAGGTTCAGGATCGCGATGGACACGTCCGGCACCGGCACGCGGATCGAGCTGCCGGTGATCTTCGCCTTGAGGTCCGGCAGGGCCTTGGCGACGGCCGAGGCCGCACCGGTCTCGGTGATCACCATGTTCAGCGGCGCGGAGCGGCCGCGGCGGTCGGCCTTGTGGTAGTTGTCCAGCAGGTTCTGGTCGTTGGTGAACGAGTGGACGGTCTCCACGTGGCCGCGGACCACGCCGTACTCGTCCTCCATCGCCTTCAGCGGCGGGACGATGGCGTTGGTGGTGCAGGAGGCGCAGGAGATGATCTGCTCGTCCGGCTTGATCATGTCGTGGTTGACGCCGTGCACGATGTTCGGCACGTCGCCCTTGCCCGGGGCGGTCAGCACGACCTTCGCGATGCCGGGGCGCAGGTGCTTGGACAGGCCCTCGCGGTCGCGCCACTTGCCGGTGTTGTCGATCAGGATCGCGTCCTTGATCCCGTACTCCGTGTAGTCGACCTTGCTCGGGTCGTCGGAGTAGATCACCGTGATCTCGTTGCCGTTGACGACGATCTTGTTGTTCGCCTCGTCGACGGTGATGGTGCCCTGGAACTGGCCGTGGATGGAGTCCCGGCGCAGCAGCGAGGCGCGCTTGACCAGGTCGTCGCCGCCGCCGTTGCGCACCACGATGGCCTTCAGGCGCAGGCCGTTGCCGGAGGCCTTCTCGATCAGCAGGCGGGCGACCAGCCGACCGATGCGGCCGAACCCGTACAGCACGACGTCCTGCGCGGACCGGCGCTCCAGCTTGTTCTCGCCGGTGGCGCCGGCGACGGCCTGGGCGGTGAACTCCTCGACCGACAGACCGCGGTCGTCCGCCCGGTAGGTCGAGGCGAGCATCCCGAGGTCGATCTGCGAGGGGCCGAGGTCCAGAGTGGTCAGCGCCTGCAGGAACGGCATGGTCTCGGTGACCGAGAGCTCCTCGCCGGCTATCTGCCGGGCGAAGCGGTGCGTCTTGAGGATGCTGACCACCGACTTGTTCACCAGGGACCGGCTGTGGAGCAGGACCGTGACGTCCTTCTCCCGGTGCAGCCGCCCGATGATCGGGATCATCGACTCCGCGATCTCCTCGCGGTTCTTCCAGTCCGTGAACACGTCGTCGTTGACAGTCACAAGTCCATCTTTCGAGCTGAGGGTGTTGCCCACATGGTAGCTTCGCCCGCACCCGCCCCTGCGGCCGGTCCCTCCTCCACCCGCCTCCCCCACCGCTCCCACCTGCGCTTTCCCCCGCGCCCCGGCCGGCGAAGGTGATCACCGCCACCCCCACCGCCCGTTGCCGGCAGCGGATTTGGCCGGGTGGGCCGCGCGTCGCGAGCCCGTCCCGATCCCGTCCCGGGCCCGTTCTGGTCCCGTTCCGGGCCCGCCCCGGCCGAGGATTTGCCCGGGGTGCGGCGGGGTGGGCTAATGGGAGGCGGCCGAGTTCGAGCGTTCCGTGAGAGAGCCGGGAGCCTGCGATGAGCGGTGGGCCGGAACCGATCAGTGCCGAGGGACTGCGCGCCGTGCAGGAGGAGCTGGTGCTGCTGCGCAGGGAGCGGGCGGAGGTGGCCGCGACGCTGCGGGGCGGCGAGACGGTGGGAGACCGGGCGGATGCGGCGGACGAGTTGCAGCGGGCGTCGGAGGTGACGCGGCTGGAGCGGCGGATCGCCGAACTGGAGGCGCGGCTGCGCGAGGCCGGGGCGGCCGGGGCTCCGTCGGCGGAGGTGGTCGGGGTGGGCTCCACGGTCACCCTGCGGTTCGGGGACGGCGCCGAGGAGACGGTCGAGGTCTCGGAGCTGGCGGAGGAGCGGGAGCTGACCCTGGTGACGGCGGACAGTCCGCTCGGGGCGGCGCTGCTGGGCTGTCGCGCCGGGGACACCGTGCACTACGAGACGCCGGGCGGCGCGGCCAGCGCGGAGGTGCTGTCGGTGGGGCGCGCGGGATAGGCCCGCGCGGGTACCGTCGGCGACCGTAGAGTCCGTGACGGGGCCAGGACGGCCCGACCGGCACGGACCGACCGGCGCGGACCGACACCACCCGCCCGACACCACCGAGGAGCCGACGACGATGGGCCGAGTGACGATACCGCGCAGGGTGCTGCGGCTGCGCAAGGGCGTGGCCACCCACCGCCCGGACACCCTGGCCGCCGAGGAGCCGATGGAGATCCGGGTCGGCGGGCGGCCGCTGACCGTGACCATGCGCACCCCCGGCAGCGACTTCGACCTGGCGGCTGGCTTCCTGGTGAGCGAGGGCGTGCTGCACGCGGCCGACCACCTCGCGGGGATCCGCTACTGCGCCGGGGCCACCGCCGACGGCGGGAACACCTACAACGTGGTGGACGTCCTGCTCGCCCCCGGGGTGGCCGCCCCGGACGCCTCCCTGGAGCGCAACTTCTACACCACCTCCTCCTGCGGCCTGTGCGGCAAGGCCAGCCTGGACGCGGTGCGCACCACCGCGCCGTGGAGCGTCGCGGAGGACGCGCTGCGCGTCACCCCCGAGCTGCTGTCCGCGCTGCCCGACCGGCTGCGGGCCGCCCAGAAGGTCTTCGACAGCACCGGCGGCCTGCACGCGGCCGGGCTGTTCGACGCCGAGGGGCGGCTGCTGTGCCTGCGCGAGGACGTGGGGCGGCACAACGCGGTGGACAAGGTGGTCGGCCACGCACTGCGCGAGGGCCTGCTCCCGGCGCGCGGCACGGTGCTGATGGTCAGCGGCCGGGCCTCCTTCGAGCTGGTCCAGAAGGCCGTGATGGCGGGCGTGCCGGTGCTCGCCGCCGTCTCCGCGCCCTCCTCGCTGGCGGTGGACCTCGCGGAGGAGACCGGGCTGACCCTGGTCGGCTTCCTGCGCGGCGACTCGATGAACGTCTACACCCGTACGGACCGGATCAGCCTCTAGCCGGTCGGACGGGTAGTCGGAGGGGCGACCGGACGGACGGCCCGTCGGACGCCCGACCTGCCGGACGGACGGCCCGTCGGACGCCCGACCTGCCGGACGGACGGCCCGCCGGACGCCCGGCCGCTCGGGCGCCGGGTCGGCTACTCCGACGGCTGGGGCGTCCAGCGGTGCAGGCCCTTGCGGTCGTAGTAGCGGGTCATCGCGAAGCCGAAGGCCAGGGCGAGCACCACACCGATGGCGATCATGGTCCAGCCCCGGGCGAGCCCCGCGTCGCCCCGGGCGTCGAAGAAGAGGATCGCCCGGATGCCGTCGCTGAGCTGGCGCATCGGCTCGAAGATGCCGAGGAAGCGGTAGAACTCGGGCACCGCCTGGAGCGGGACGGTCGCCCCGGAGGAGGGCAGGGCCAGGGCGATGAAGACGAACATCGAGACCAGTTGTCCGATCCCGCCGAAGGCGGCGTTGATCGCCTGCACCCCGAGGCCCACGGCCACGCTCGCGCAGTAGGCGAACAGCCACAGCATCGCCTGGTGCGGGGCGTCCATGCCGAGGATGCCGACCGTGCAGAGCAGCACCAGGGAGGTGGTGAGCAGCATGATCCCGGCCGTCATGACCATCTTGAGCAGCAGGGTCTGGGTGCGGCTGATCGGGACGGTGGGGCGGCGGGTGTGCCAGGGGCCGATCTCGCTGTCGCTGTAGCCGAGTGCGCCGTCGACGCCGTTGTGGATGATGTTGCCGCCGATGAAGCCGGTGAGCACGGCCAGCAGCGCGTAGTAGAAGGCGCTGAGGCCGAGGCCGCTGTGGCTGCCGATCGGGTGGCCGACCCGGCTGGTGACGGTGATCGGGTCGGCGAGCAGCAGCCGGGCGGTGGCGCCGGTGTCCGGGCCGGGGGCGTTGGAGGCCGGGACGGCGGCGAGCAGTTGCCGACCGGCCGCCACCGAGGCCTGGTGGGCGGCGTTCTGGGCGGTCTGACTGGCCAGCGAGGCACCGAGGCTGCCGAGGCCCGGATTGGTGAGGACGGTGAGGGTGGGCCGATGGGTGGCGCCGCCGGCGGCCAGCGCCGTGACGGTGGCGGTGAAGTCCTCGGGCACCAGCAGGGCGGCGTAGACCTTGCCGGAGGCGAGCAGGTCATTGGCCCCCTCGGTGTCGGTCTGCCGCCAGTGGACGGTGTCGTCGGGGGTGCCGGCCACCACCGCCCGGGTCAGCTCGGTGCCGAGGTTCACCGCGCGGCCCGGTGGCGGCGGTCCCTGGTCCGCGTTCACCAGGGCGATCGGCAGCCGGTGCAGGTTGCCGGTCGGGTTGACGATGCCGCCCATGTAGAGGAGCGAGAGCACCACGGCCACCACGGAGCACAGCACGCCCGGGAAGAGCCAGATCTTCGGGTGCCGGGCGAGCGCCAGCGCCCTCGCCTGGCGGGGAGCCTCCTGGGAGCCTGCGGTCGCCATGCCACCCCTCGGTTCCGGGCACCCGCCTGGTGCCTCCGCCGGTACGGCCGGAAGTCGTTCCGTGGCGGCCGGGTCGGCAAACCCGCGTCACCCGGACGGCGAGTCCGCGTCACCCGGGCGGGCGGGCGCCCGTCCTCGGGCCGGACCGTCCTCGGGCCGGACCGCCTCGGGCCGGACCGCCGGGGGCCGGACCGTCCTCAGGCCGAACGCGTCCCGTTCAGGTACGCCAGCACCGCCAGCACCCGCCGGTTGTCGTCGTCCGAGGCGGCGAGTCCCAACTTGGCGAAGATGTTGGAGGTGTGCTTGCTGACCGCGCCCTCGCTGAAGTGGAGCCGCTGGGCGATCGCGGCGTTGGAGCGGCCCTCGGCCATCATCGCCAGGACGTCGCGTTCCCGGGCGGTGAGCATCGCCAGGGGCTCGTCGTAGGCGTTGCGGGCGAGGAGGCGGGTGATGACCTGGGGGTCCATGACCGTGCCGCCGGCGGCGACGGTGCGCACGGCGTCGACGAACTGGTCGGCCTTGGCGACGCGGTCCTTGAGGAGGTAGCCGACGCCGCCGGTGCCGTCGGCGATCAGCTCGCGGGCGTAGAGCTGCTCCACGTGCTGGGAGAGGACCAGGACGGGCAGGCCGGGCTGTTCGCGGCGGGCGGCCAGGGCGACCTGGAGGCCCTCGTCGGTGTGGGTCGGCGGCAGGCGGACGTCGACCACGGCGATGTCGGGGCGGTGCTCGGCGAGGGCGGCGGCCAGTTCCGGTCCGCTCTCCACCGCGGCGACGATGTCGTGCCCGTGGGCGCGCAGCAGCAGTTCGAGTCCGTCCCTCAGGAGGACGAGGTCCTCGGCGAGGACAACGCGCACGGTAGCTCCATGATCAGCCTGGTCGGGCCCCCCGGGGGGCTGGTCACGGTGAGCGTACCGTCGAAGACCGCCAGCCTCCGCTGGATTCCCCGCAGACCGCTGCCCCGGTCCGGATCGGCCCCGCCCCGGCCGTCGTCGGTCACCTCGGCGCGCAGCAGCCCTGCGCCGTGGGTGAGTTCGACGGCGGCGTGACGGGCTTCGCCGTGTTTGACGGCGTTGGTGAGCGCCTCGCTGACGGCGAAGTACACCGCCGACTCGACCGGCGCCTCGGCCCGGCCCCGCAGTTCGGCCCGGACGTCGACCTTCAGCGGCACGTCCAGCGCCAACGCCCGTACGCCGTCGGCGAGTCCGCGTTCGGCCAGCACCGGCGGGTGGATGCCGCGGACGAGGTCGCGCAGTTCCTGGAGGGCCTGGGTGACGTTCTCCTGGGCGTCCGCGACGACCTTCTTGGCGTGCTCCGGATCGCGGTCGATCAGCGCCGCGACCGCGCCCAGCCGCAGGCTCACCGCCACCAGGCGCGCCTGCGCGCCGTCGTGCAGATCCCGTTCGATCCGGCGCAGTTCGGCGGCCTGGGCCTCGGTGGCGTCGAGGCGGATCTCGGTGAGCTGCTCGACCCGCCGGGCCAGCCGGGTGCGTTCGGTCGGGCCGAGCACGGAGCGGGTCCAGCGGCCGTGCAGGTGCAGCGCCGACCTGCTCAGGGCGAGGCCGCCGGCGACCAGCACCGGCCCGAGGAGGACGGCGGGCCACCCGCCGAGCGGCAGGTCGTACGGGACGAGGGGCTGCCCGAGGCCGTAGAGCCCGGCGGCGGCCAGCAGGACGGGCGTGGCGGCGATCGCCCCGCCGACCAGCGGGTCGGAGATCGCCCAGAGCGCGTCCCGCCAGGTCGCCGGGTCGGTCCACATCCAGCGGAGGGTGAGTGCCAGGGCCGCGAACCGGCGGTTCCTGTGGTAGTCGTGGCCGGTCCAGAACCAGCCGTGGAGGGTGCGCTCCAGCGCCGGCCGCGGTTGGTACGGCACGGGTACGGGCACCTGCGACCAGTGGCCGGATGCCCAGCGGGCAGCACCGGCGACGGCCCGGAGCATCCGGGTGGCCAGGGGGAAGAGCGGGAAGATCCCGAGGCAGCCCCAGAGCACGAAGGACGCCAGGTACGTCACGCACAGCCCTACCCCGACCGGTACCAGCGCGGTCAGGACGGCGCACCGCCCGAGCGCCCGTGCGGCCGTGCGCAGCGCCTGGACGGCTCGGGGGCGCGGCGCGGACTGGGCGGTCGGGCTGGTCCGGCTGGTCCGGCTGGTCGGGCTGGTCACGGGGCCTCCGGAGGCGGGGTGCGGACGACCGGCCGCCACCGGCCCCGGCGAACCGGCGGTTCGCGGCGGAGCGGCGGCTCGTGGTTGTGCGGCGGTTCGCGACGGGTGCCCCGCGCCCGACCCCGGGTGCGGCGATCCCCGCTCCGTGCCTCCCCGCATCGCGCCTCCCCGCATCGCGCCTCCCCGCTCCGCGTCTGCCCGCATCGCGCCTCCTCCGCCTCCGCCGTGCCGTGCCACGGCCGTGCCCTGCCACAGCCGCTCGCTGTTCGGGCGGCTCGTGATCGAGACTAGGCAGGATGGCCGGGCGGCGGAATGCGCCTGAACCCCGGTCGGGGGTGGTCGACGAGGCCCGCGCGCTGTACGAGTGGAACCACGCCAAGCAGCTGCTGCGGATCACCGCCGGTCGGGACGAGGGCTGGGACCAGGCCCGCACC
>NZ_JBEPAK010000235.1:0-11008 GCF_040298565.1 Kitasatospora sp. NPDC001539
CCTGCCGACGCAGGGGTCCCGGCCGTCCCGACGACCCCGCCGGCACCGGGCGTTGCAGCTTCCTGCCAATCCGCTCGGAGCCGGTGGGGGCCGCCCCTAGGCTTACCGGCAGGTAACTCACGAGGGGAACAGGGACTGTGAAGAAGCGTCTGGTTACGGTAGCGCTCGGTGCGGCCGGTCTGCTCATGGCGATGGCTCCGGGGGCCGTCGCGGCACCCGCCGCCGACGCCCCGAGCACCCGGACCTGCGACGGCGTGACGCTCACCGGTTCGCTCCCGGTCCCGCCCGCGGGCATGTCCGTCCAGCAGACGGTGACGATCGGCGAGGACTGCAAGCCCCAGGAGGGCCCGGTGACGTACGTCCCGGCCGCGGCCCCGGCCGTCCGCGCCGCCGGCAAGGCCCTGGCGGCCGGCACCACCGCCGCCGGCCACCGCCGGATCACCAGCGCGAACGAGATGTACGACTGCTGCAACATCCGGATGACCGGCCTGTACACCACCTCCGACTGGAACACCGCCGACGGCAGGATCACCACCGCGGCCACCACCGCGACCCAGGGCTTCAACCGCGAGCCGTGGAACGCGGGCTGGTCGGTGGCCTCCGCCACCAACAGCGACGACTGCACCACCGACTGCGCCGTGGTGAACTCCCAGGCCCACGCGGACTTCTCCTACAAGGGCATCTTCGACGTCACCGGCGCCTGGTACGCCAACACCCACCACAGCTACCTGACCCTCAACCCCGACCTCAGCTACTCCTGCACCTTCGACGTGCAGCTGCGCCACACCTTCGTCGGCTGGAACTGGCAGCGCGGCTGCCAGGTGCAGTAGCGGACCGCGACGACGGCGGGCGGCGGGCCGGCGGACCACGGACGGTCCGCCGGCCCGCGTCGTGCCGCCCGGCCCCGTCGTCCCCCTGCCCGCGTCGTGCCGCCCGTCCCGACGGCCGCCGAGCCGTCCCGACGGCCGCGGGGCCCGGCCCGATCGGCCTCGCCTACGATCGGGCTCCATGGAGATGACAACCGCCCTGTGGTCCTTCGCTCTCGTCGTCGGCCTGCTCACGATCACCCCCGGGCTGGACACCGCGCTGGTCCTGCGCACCTCCGCGCTGGGAGGGCGGCGGCAGGCCTGGGGAGTCGTGCTCGGGATCCAGACCGGCACGCTGATCTGGGGCACGCTGACCTCGGCCGGGGTGACGGCACTGCTGACCGCCTCGCAGGTGGCGTACGAGGTGCTGCGCTGGGCGGGCGCGGCCTACCTGGTGTGGATGGGCGTCGGGATGCTGCGCAGCCGGGGCGGGGCGGCGCAGGCGGAGGAGGCGCTCGTCGAGGGCGGTTTCGGCCACGGCTGGCGGCGCGGCACGCTGACCAACCTGCTGAACCCCAAGGTCGGGGTCTTCTACGTGGCCGTACTGCCGCAGTTCATCCCCGCCGGGGTCCCGCACTTCGCGGCCGGCGTGGCCCTCACCTGCGTCCACGTGCTGGAGGGCCTGCTCTGGTCGACCGTCCTGGTCGGCTTCGCCCAGGTGCTGCGCAGTTGGCTGCGCCGCCCGGCCGCCCGGCGCGTGCTGGACCGGGTGACCGGGGCGGTGGTGGTGGCCTTCGGCCTGAAGCTGGCGCTCGCCGACTGAGCCCGGTCAGTGGCCGAGCCGATTCAACCCCTCCATGAGCTCGTCGCCGTTCATGCACGGGTGCAGTTCGACGGAGGCGTTCAGCTGCAACCAGAACGGTTCGGCGATGGACGGTATCGAGGCCTCGTCCGCGACGTCGACGACCAGGAGCATCGCGCGGCGCCCGTGGCGGCCGAAGAAGTAGGCTGCCTCCGGCTTGAGCTGGGCCAGCGTCTGCTGGATCCCCTCGCGCATGGAGCCGTCGCTGATGAGCTTGTTCGAGGTCGCGGTGTCGAGTTCGACCTCCAGCAGGGCGCGCATGGGTCCCCGCTCCTTCCCCGGGCTCGGGGTGAGTCCGCACCTCAAGCCTCCCGCCGTGCCGGGGGGAACGCAACGTGACCTCAGGCGGCGTGCGTGCGGGGCGCCTCGGTCGTCTCGGGGGCGGCAGCGGCCACGTCGTGGTGGATCGGGCCGTCCCCGGCGCTCAGCGGCAGGCAGCTGCCGCCGCGCCGGTGGGCGATGATCTCGGCGGCGACCGAGACGGCCGTCTCGTCGGGGGTGCGGGCACCGAGGTCGAGGCCGATGGGGGAGCGCAGCCGGGCGAGCTCGGTGTCGGTCAGCCCCGCCTCGCGCAGCTTGGCCTCGCGGTCGCGGTGGGTGCGGCGCGAGCCCATCGCGCCGACGTAGCCGACCGGCAGCCGCAGGGCGCGCTCCAGCAGCGGGATGTCGAACTTGGCGTCGTGGGTGAGCACGCACAGCACGGTGCGCCCGTCGATCCGGCCCAGCTGGGAGTCGAGGTAGCGGTGCGGCCAGTCGACCACCACCTCGTCCGCCTCGGGGAAGCGGCGGGTGGTCGCGAAGACGGGTCGGGCGTCGCAGACCGTGACGTGGTAGCCGAGGAACTTCCCGATCCGCACCACGGCGGCGGCGAAGTCGATCGCGCCGAACACCAGCATCCGCGGCGCGGGCACGTAGGACTCGACGAAGCAGGTGACGGTGCCCTGCTCGTGCTCGTCGCAGGGCCGGCCGTCCAGGCCGAGCACGAGCCGCCCGGTCCGTCCGGCGTCCAGCATGGCCCGGGCCTCGGCGACGAGCGCCCGTTCGAGCGCGCCGACCGTGGACGGCCCCACCGAGAGCGACCCGGAGGCGCCGTCGGCGGTGACCGCGAGGGCGGCCCCGAGCAGTCCGGCCGGTCCGTCGATCACCCGGGCGAGGGCGACGGGCGTCCCGTCGGCGATGCACGCCAGGCCGGCGTCCATCCCGGGGTCGGACCCCGGTACGACCGGCTGGACGAAGACGTCGAGGATCCCGCCGCAGGTCAGCCCGACCGCGAAGGCGTCCTCGTCGCTGTAGCCGAAGCGCTCCAGCACCGGTTCGCCGCTCTCGATCGCGGCCTGGCACAGCTCGTACACCGCGCCTTCGACGCAGCCGCCGGAGACGCTGCCGACCGCCTCCCCGGCCGTGTCCACGGCCAGGGCCGCCCCCGGGTCGCGCGGGGCGCTGCCGGAGACCCCGACCACGGTGGCCACGGCGAAGGAGCGCCCGGACGCGTGCCAGGCCCGCAGCTGTTCGGCGATGTCCTGCATGTCGGATGCTCCTTACACGGTTTCGACAGTAGCGGGAGACGCCGCCGTACGGGAAACGATCCCGTACGGCGGCGGTGGGTGGCGGAGGGACGGCCGTGGTGCCGGGTCCGGGCCGCGGGGCTAGTGCACGCCGAGCCAGGACTTGATCGGGGAGAGCGCGAAGTACAGGACGAAGACCCCGGTGAGGATCCACATCAGCAGCCCGGGCTCGCGCCACTTGCCCTGGCCGGCCTTGATGACCGTGTACGAGACGACGCCGGCCGCGACGCCCGCCGTGATGCTGTAGGTGAACGGCATCAGGACGCAGGTCAGGAAGGCCGGGATGGCGACCTCGCGGTCGGACCAGTCGATGTGCCGGGCCTGGCTCATCATCATCGAGCCGATCACCACCAGGGCGGCGGAGGCGACCTCGACCGGGACGATGCCGGCCAGCGGCGAGAAGAACAGCATCAGGGCGAACAGTCCGCCGGTGACGGCGGAGGCGAGGCCGGTCCGGGCGCCGTCGCCGACACCGGTCGCGGACTCGACGAAGACGGTCTGGCCGGAGGCGCCGGCCAGGCCGCCGACGGCTCCGCCGGCGCCGTCGATGAACAGCGCCTTGGACAGTCCGGGCATCCGGCCCTGCTTGTCCGCGAGGCCGGCCTCGGTGCCGACGCCGATGATGGTGGCCATCGCGTCGAAGAAGCCGGCCAGCACCAGGGTGAAGACCGCGACCGAGGCGCTGATCGCGCCCATGCCGTGGCCGCCGAAGGCGCCGAACAGGTCGACGTGGCCGAAGAGGCTGAAGTCGGGGGCGGAGACCGGGCTGCCCGGCCAGACCGGCACGGAGTTCTTCCAGGCGGAGGCCGGGACGTCGGCGACCTGGTTGACGATCATCGCGAGCACGGTGCCGCCCGCGATGCCGATCAGGATCGCACCCCGGACGCCGCGCGCCATCAGCACGAAGATGGCCAGCAGGGTGACGCAGAAGATCGCCACGGGCCAGCCGGTCAGCTCGCCGACCGGTCCGAGCGACAGGGCGGTCGGGCCGCCGGTGTGGACGAACCCGGCCTTGTAGAGGCCGATGATCGAGACGAACAGGCCGATCCCGATGGTGATGGCGTGCTTGAGCGGCAGCGGGATGCCGTTCATGATCTTCTCGCGCAGCCCGGAGACCACCAGCAGGACGATCAGCAGGCCGTAGATCACGCACAGGCCCATGGCCTGCGGCCAGGTGGTGTGGGGGACGACGAGCGCGGAGACCGCGCCCGAGACCGAGAGCCCGGCGGCCAGGGCGAGCGGCACGTTGCCGACCACGCCCATCACGATGGTGGTGACGGCGGCCGCGAGCGCGGTGGCGGTGGTCAGCGCGGCGTGGTCGAGCTTGACGCCGTTGACGTCGGCACCGCTGAGGATCAGCGGGTTCAGCAGGATGATGTACGCCATCGCCATGAACGTGGTGAGACCGCCGCGCAGCTCGTTGGCGATCGTCGAGCCGCGGGCCGAGACCTTGAAGTACGCGTCCAGCGCGCCGTTCGGGCGTGGTGCCGGGGACGAGGGGTGGGTCTCGTCCACGGCGGGTCTGTCTGCTTCGGTGGTGCCGGGCTCCGTGGGGATCCTGGGCATGTCCACTCCCAAGTGTCAAAGGGGGTTGGGGTGGGCGAGCCGACCTGTCTGCCAGTCAACGAAGGTGGCACAGGGGGACGGTCATCGACTCACTGTGGGGGAGGCACTCCTGGGGAGTGCCAGCGGTGCAGATGAGGGTGGTGCGCACCACTGCGGAACCCCGGCGTGGGCAGGGCAGCGGGTGGGGGGAGTCCCCCGGGGCGGTGGGGAAGACGCGTCACCGCCCCGGGGAGGTCCGTACGTCCGGAGGCCCGGGAGGCTTCCGGAGGCCGTGCTCCCGGAGTCCGAACTGCCGGGGTCAGCCGGGCTGTTCGGTGGTCAGGTGCTCGGGCCGGACGGGGATCCGGTTGAGCGCCAGGCCCGTGGCGTTGCGGATGGCCGCCACGATGGAGGGCGTCGCCGACACGGTCGGCGCCTCGCCGACCCCGCGCAGCCCGTAGGGGGCGTGGGGGTCGGGAAGTTCGAGGACGTCCACCGGGATCGGCGGGGTGTCCAGGATGGTGGGGATCAGGTAGTCGGTGAAGGAGGCGTTGCGCACCTTGCCGTCCCGGACGATGATCTCCTCCATCACCGCGAGCCCGAGCGCCTGGGTGCAGCCGCCCTGGATCTGGCCGACCACGGAGAGCGGGTTGAGCGCCTTGCCGACGTCCTGGACGGCGGTCAGCTCGACCACCTTGACCAGACCCAGCTCCACGTCCACGTCCACCACCGCGCGGTTGGCGCAGAAGGTGTACTGGACGTGGCCGAAGCCCTGGCCGGTCTCCTTGTCGAAGGCCTGGGTGGGCCGGTGGTGGTGCTCGCGGGTCTGCTCGACGGCCTCGTCGCCGAGCAGGTCCACCATGGAGACCAGCGGCCCGGCACTGGCCGAGACGACCTTGCCGCCGACCAGCGAGAGGTCGTTGTGGGTCCAGCCGTAGCGGCGCCGGCCCTTCTCGATCAGCTCCCGGCGGACGGCTTCGGCGGCCAGCTTCACGGCGCCGCCGGTCATGTACGTCTGACGCGAGGCCGAGGTCGAACCGGCCGACCCCACCTCGGTGTTGGCCGGGTGGATGGTCACCTGCTCGACGCCCAGCTCGGTGCGGGCGATCTGGGCGTGCACGGTGACGCCGCCCTGTCCGACCTCGGCCATCGCGGTGTGCACCATGGCGACCGGCTCGCCGCCGATCACCTCCAGCCGCACCCGGGCGGTGGAGTAGTCGTCGAAGCCCTCCGAGAAGCCGACGTTCTTGATGCCGACCGAGTAGCCGACGCCGCGCACGATGCCCTCGCCGTGCGAGGTGTTGGACAGCGCGCCGGGCAGCGCCCGGACGTCCAGGTGCTCGGTGTCCAGCGGCGGCGGCAGCGGCATGTCCTTGGCGCGCTGCAGCAGTTCGGCGACGGGCGCGGGGGAGTCGATCTGCTGGCCGGTGGGCATGAAGTCGCCCTCCGACATCGCGTTGAGCTGGCGGAACTCCACCGGGTCCATGCCCAGTTCGGCGGCCAGCTTGTCCATCTGCGACTCGTAGCCGAACGCCGCCTGCACCGCGCCGAAGCCGCGCATCGCCCCGCAGGACGGGTTGTTGCTGTACAGCGCGATGGCGTGCATCTTCACGTTGGGGATGACGTACGGGCCGTGCCCGAGCGAGGCCGCGTTGCCGACCACAGCGGGGGAGGCGGAGGCGTACGCGCCGCCGTCCAGCACGATCCGGCAGTCGGCGAAGACCAGCTTGCCGTCGCGGGTCGCGCCGTGCTCGTAGTGCATCCGGGCCGGGTGGCGGTGGACGTGGCCGTAGAAGGACTCGTCCCGGGAGTAGACGATCTTGACCGGCTTGTTGGTGTGCAGGGCCAGCAGGCAGGCGTGGATCTGCATAGAGATGTCCTCGCGGCCGCCGAACGCGCCGCCGACGCCGGCGAGGGTGAGCCGGACCTTCTCCTCGGGCAGGTCCAGCACGGGGGCCATCTGCTCGCGGTCCACGTGCAGCCACTGGGTGGCGATGTAGAGGTCGATGCCGCCGTCCTCGGCGGGCACCGCGAGGCCGGACTCGGGGCCGAGGAAGGCCTGGTCCTGCATGCCGACCTCGTAGTCGCCGCTGACGATGACGTCCGCCATCGCCCGCACCTCGTCGGTCACGCCGAGGCCGGAGACCAGCTTCTGCTCGTGGCAGATGTTGCCGTACGCGTGGGACTTGTACTCGTGCGGCTCGTGCACGTACCCGTGGGTCTCCGGGTCCAGGCACTGCTCCTCGGTGACGATCGGGGTGAGCACCTCGTACTCGACCTTGATCTTCTTCACCGCGCGGCGGGCCGTCTCCGGGTGGTCGGCGGCGACCAGCGCGATCGCCTCGCCGTGGTAGCGGATCTTGTCGATCGCCAGTGCGGGCTGGTCCTGGATCTCCAGGCCGTAGTACTTGGAGCCGGGGATGTCCTCGTGGGTCAGCACCGCGTAGACGCCGGGCACCTTGAGCGCCTCGGAGATGTCCACCGAGAGGATGTTGGCCCGGGGGTGCGGCGAGCGCAGCGCCATACCCCAGAGCATGTCCTCGTGCCACAGGTCGGAGGAGTACGCGAACTCGCCCTTGACCTTCAGGTTGCCGTCCGGACGCAGCGGCGAGCCGCCGATGCCGTCCTTGGCGGCCTGGTTGATCTTCTGCAGGTTCTTCTGGCCCTGGATGGTGCGGGTCGTGGTCATTCCGCTGCCCCCTCGCCGGCGCACTTGCGGGCGGAGGCGAGCCGCACCGCGTCCATGATCTTCTCGTAGCCGGTGCAACGGCACAGGTTGCCCGACAGCGCCTCGCGGATGTCGTTGTCGCTCGGCTGCGGGTCGCGGTCGAGCAGCGCGTCGGTCTGCACGAGCAGGCCCGGGGTGCAGAAGCCGCACTGGACGGCCCCGGCGTCGACGAACGCCTGCTGGACGAGGCCCAGTTCGCCGTTCTCCTCGGCCAGGCCCTCGACCGTGCGAACCTCGCGGTCCTGCACCTGGCCGGCCGCGACCAGGCAGGAGCAGACCGGCACGCCGTCCAGGTAGACCGTGCACGAGCCGCACTCGCCCTGCTCGCAGGCGTTCTTCGAGCCCGGCAGGCCCACCCGCTCGCGCAGCACGTAGAGGAGGCTCTCGCCCTCCCAGACGTCGTCCGCCTCGACCGGCTTGCCGTTGGCCGTGAACGTGACCCTCATGCCGCGCTCCTGATCTGCTTGCTGTAGTCGTTCCAGCACCACGTGAGGGTGCGGCGGGCCATCACGGCGAGTGCGTGCCGCCGGTAGTCGGCGGTGCCCCGGACGTCGTCGATGGGGGAGGCGGCGGCCTTCACCAGCTCGCCGAAGCGCTGGATCACCTCGGTGCCCAGCAGCCCGCCGGACTCCCAGAGCCCGCGCTCGGCGAGCACGCCCTGCAGGTACTCCTCGGCCTCGACGGCGCGGCGCGGCGTGGGGGCGGCCGAACCGATACCGGTGCCGACGGTTCCGTCCTTCGGGTGCAGGGCGAAGCCGAACGCGCAGACCGCGATCACCATCGCGTTGCGGGTGCCGATCTTCGAGAACTGCTGCGGACCGTCCGCGACGGGGATGTGCACGGCCCGGATCAGCTCGTCCGCCTCCAGGCAGTTGCGCTTGACCCCGACGTAGAAGTCGTCGATCGGGATCATCCGGGTGCCGCGCACGGAGGCCGCCTCGACGTACACGTCCCGCCCGGCCGCCAGCAGCGCCGGGTGGGAGTCGCCGGCCGGGGAGGCCGCGCCCAGGTTGCCGCCGACGCCGCCGCGGTTGCGGATCTGCGGCGAGCCGACGGTGTGGGCCGCCAGTGCGAGCCCGGGCAGCGGCCCGGACAGCTCCGCGATGATCCGGGCGTACGGCACCGAGGCGCCGAGCCGGACGACGTCGCCGTCGTTCGTCCATTCGGTGAGCTCGGTGACGCGGTTCAGGTCGAGAATCGCGGATGGCCGGTGCACGTCGAAGTTCAGCTCGACCATGACGTCCGTGCCGCCCGCGATGGGCAGCGCGGTCGGGTACTCAGCCTTCGCCGCGAGAGCCTCGTCCCAGGTGGCGGGCCGAAGGAACTCCATGCGGGTGTCTCCTCAAGTCTTCGCCGACCGGGTGTCCGGCGGCGTTTCGCCCAGTGAACTCCTGTGACGTGGCCCACTGGCAGTCACCGATGGCATGAAGCCCCGGCTGTGGTCCCGCCCGGCATCCTGTACGTTCCTCTAAGGACGACAATCCCGCAGCCCAGGTGTTCCGCCGGGTGCTACCTACGACCGTAATCCGGCCGTGACGGGCGGGCTACGGACCCGTGACCCCCGGGCCCGCTGGTGGGTAACACCGAGCACTGGTGTTCGGGCACACTGTCACCCCGGACCGGACGCCGGACCACCCGTTCGCGCAGGTCCGGTCCCCGGACACCCGTTCGGCCCCACCCCTCCAGCCCCGTTCCAGCCCGGTTCCGGGCCCGTTCCAGCCCCTGGTCCAGGCCCCCTGGCCCAGCCCCCGTTCCAGCCCCTGTTCCAGCCCCCGTAAGGAGTCCGCGGATGCGTGTCCGTGACCTGCTCGCCCCCGGCGCCCCCCGACTGCGCCTGCTCGCGGCCGAGGAGGAGCTGGACCGGCAGGTCAGCGGTGTGATGACCACGGACCTGCACGACCCCGGCCGCTACCTGCACGGCGGCGAACTGGTGCTCACCGGGATGCTCTGGCGCACCGCCCCGGCCGACTCGGAGCGTTTCGTCCGGACCATCGCGGCCGGCGGCGCGGTCGCCCTGGCCGCCGGCGAGGCCGAGGTCGGCCCGGTGCCCGAGGACCTGGTCGAGGCCTGTCGCCGGCACCGGATGCCGCTGCTGGCCGTCCCCGACGACATCGCCTTCGGAACGGTCACCGAGTTCATCGGCCGTCAGGTCTCCGCCGACCGCGCCGCCGACCTCGCCGCCCTCGTCGACCGGCACCGGCTGCTGGTGTCGGCCGCCGGCGGCGGCGGACTGGACGCCGTCCTCGACCTGCTCGGCGGCGACCTCGACCTGGACTGCTGGGTGCTCACCCCGACCGGCGCGGTGATCGCCGGCCCTGCCGACCGGCTCACCGCCGAGGACCGCGACCAGCTGGTCCGGGCCCACCTCGCCGCCCAGCGCCAGCGCCGCCGCCCCCCGCACCGGGCCCGCCTGGCCGGCGGCGCCTACTCGCTGCTGCCCGCCGCCGCCGACGCCGAGCAGGAGGCACCGCTCGCCGACTGGGTGCTCGCGGTGGCCGGCGACATCACCGAATGGACCACCAAGCGCCAGCAGCTCGCCGAGAACCTCGCCCGGCTGGTCGCCGCAGAGCGCCACCGCCGGGACGAGGGCCGCCGGCTGCGCCGCCGACTGGCCGACGAGCTGCTCGCCCTGCTGCGCCGGGACGCCGACCCCGGCGAGATCAGCCGCGCCCTGTACGCCTCCTCGGCGATGGCCGCCCGCTACGAGACCCCGGAGCCCAAGCCGCAGGCCCAGGACGTGCCCTGGCTGGTGCTCAGCGCCGAGGGCACCGGCCTGCCCGACGGCATGGTGCGGACGGTCCTGGAGGAGGCGCTCGGCGGCACCAGCGACCGCGCGCTGGTCGCGGGCTCGGGCAACGGCGCCGTGGTCGTGCTGCCCGCCCTGGACACCCCGGTGCCCGCCGACACGCTGCGCGACCTGCTCGCCCCGCTGGAGGCCGGCCTCGGCTCGGAGGGCCGGATCACCCTCGGCGTGTCCGCCCCCGCCACCGAGGCCGGCGGCCTGCGCGGCGCCCTGGAGGAGGCCCGGCACGCCCGCCGGATCGCCGCCGCCCGGGTCGGGCGGGTGTGCGTGGCCGGCCCCGAGGAGCTGGCCTCGCACGTGCTGCTGCTGGCCGCCGTCCCCGACGAGGTCCGCCGCGCCTTCCGCAGCCGGCTGCTCGACCGGGTGATCGCCTACGACCTCGAGCACCAGGCGGACCTGGTCCGCACCCTGGAGGCCTTCCTGCGGTCGGACGGCTCCTGGACCCGCTGCGCCGGACAGCTGCACGTCCACGTCAACACCCTGCGCTACCGGATCGGCCGGATCGAGGAGCTGACCGGGCGTGACCTCTCGCGGCTGGAGGACCGGGTGGACTTCTACCTGGCGCTGGAACTGGCCTGATGCCCGGTCGCCGGTCGCCGGTCGCCGGTCGCCCGGTCGCCCGGGGGTCCGGGAGGACCCGGGGGAGAACGACGGGGGGCCGGCCCCGGGGCGGGCGGGGGGGCCCCCGGGGGGGCGCAG
>NZ_JBEPAK010000236.1:0-10977 GCF_040298565.1 Kitasatospora sp. NPDC001539
TTCCTCGGCGTCTTCGTGTACCTCATCGCGCGGGGCAACGACATGGGACGGCGCGAAGCGCAGCGGACCGCCGAGGCGGAGCAGGAGCTCCGCGCTCCACCTTGGCGCTCAGGTAGGGGGCGACGGTGGTCTCGACGCCGACGGTGTCGTACAGGCCGAGGCTGATCTCGGCGCCGAGGGCGGCGCGCACGCCGGCCTTGCCGTTGAGACGGACGTGGACCGGGGAGACCTTGGTGTCGGCGTCGGTGGCCGAGGTCCAGCCCTTCCCGCCGGTGTAGTCGGCGCGGACGGCCCAGGTGCCGGTGGCGTCCTGCTCGGTCTCCAGGTGGACCTGGCCGTCCGCGCTGACCTCCAGGTAGCAGGTGAGCCCGAGGTTGACCACCACGGGCAGGCCCGCGACGGTCAGCACCGGGCTGGCCTGCAGCTTGGCGAAGGGCACCCGGATCGGCGCGGCGCCGGTGGTGCGGGTGACGTCCCCGGTGACCTTCCACTGCGCGTGGGCGCCCAGGTCGAAGCCGATGGAGGCGGTGCGCGGGCTGGTGGCCTGGGCGCCGTGGTAGGCGAAGTGGACGGCGGGGTGCAGCTGGAGGGAGCCGGAGGCGTCCAGGCTCGCGCCCTCGGGCAGCGGCACGGGGGCCTTGACGTCGACCTCCAGCGTGCCGGAGGCGTCGGCCTTCACGCCGTTGAGGTCGGCGCCGACGGACGCCTTGAGGTCCTTGACCAGCGGTGTCACGGTGATGCCGTGGACGTCGACCGGGACCTGGCCGTCCGCCTCGGTGCCGCCGAGGAGTTCGGTGAGGGTGGCCGGACGGGTGGTCAGGTTGACGGTGTTGCCCGCGCCCGGGTGGACGCCGGTGACGGCGACCAGTGCGCCCTGCGGCGCGGCGGCGGTGGGCGGGCTGGCGAGCAGCTGGCCGGGCTGGACGGCGGCCGCCGCCGCGGTGGCGCTCGCACCGGGCGTGGCGCCGGCGGTGGGAGTGGCCGTGGGAGCGGCGGTGGGCGTGGCGGTCGGCGTGGCGCCCGGGGACGTACCGGGGCCCGGCGCGGCGAGCACGGCGGTGCCCTTCGCCGGGTCGTAGGCGGCGAGTTGGAGGGCCTTGGTCGCGGCCGTGACCGCGCCGCCGTCCTTGCCGGGGCTTCCGATGGCGGCCAGCTTGTCGCCGGCCGGCGCGACGGTGACCGGTGCGCCGGCACCGGTGGCGGCGGCGCTGCTCGGGGCGGCCGCTCCGGCCCGGGCCCGCGGGGCGCCGCCGGCCGCTGCGGCTGCCGCCGGGCTGCCCCCGGCGGCGGACGCACCGGTGCCGACGGCGGTTCCGGCCGCGGTTCCGGTGGCGGCGGCCGGTTCGACGGCGGCCTGCGGGGCACTGCCGGGGCCGGTCGGCCCGCAGGCGGCCGTTCCGGCGAGGATCAGGGTGAGCAGGGCGACGGGTGCGGCCCTGCCTATCGAGGGTTTGAACACGCGGCGCAATGTTACTGACGGGGAATTAATTTGTCGAAGACAGGCCAAGGGCGCACGAAGCCGCAGCTCAGACCGGGTCGGAGCGGCTCAGGTCAGGTCAGGGAGAACCAGCCGCGCGACGGGCAGCCGCTCGCCCGGCAGGGCGCCCGTCGGGGCGGCCCCGGCCAGTTCCGCGAGGTAGCGGGAGCGTTCCATCGGCACCGCCCCGAGGCTGCGGATGTACGGCCCGTCCCACTGCGCGTCCAGCAGCCGTCCGCCCGCCGCGCCGAACCGGGAACCGAGGTCGGCCACGGCGACTCGGGCGGCGTCCGGGCGGCGGTGGAACATCGAGTCCAGGCTCAGCACCGGCCCGACGGCGACGCCGAACACCCCGCCGATCAGTTCCCCGCCCTCCCAGACCTCCCCGCTGTGAGCCGCGCCCCTGGCGTGCAGCTCCAGCAGAGCGGACGCCAACTCGTGCGTCAACCAGGCCGGTTGGCGCCCCTCGGCGCAGCCGGCGAGCACCTCGCCGAAGGCCCGGTCGACGGTGGTCGACCACGGCGCGCCCCGCAGCCGCCGGGCGAGCCTGCGGGGCAGCCGTACGGCGTCCGGGCGCAGCACCGGCCGGGGGTCCGGCGACCACCACGCGAGCGCGTACGGGTCCTCGCCGCCCGGCAGCACCGGCAGTTCGCCGGACTCGACCGCCTCCCCGTACAGCGCCTCGTTGTAGGCGCCGGCGTACAGGTCCGCCGCCGGCATCGGGAACAGGCCGCGCCGGTAGGCGGCCAGCAGTTCGTCCGGCCCGAGGGCGCCGCCGAGGGCCACCGGCCGGTCGCCGGGGCCGAGTCGGGCTCCCAGCCGGTCGAAGGGGCTCGCCGACGTCACAGGAACCCCTCCGCCTCCAGCCGGTCCAGGTAGTGGTCCAGCAGCCCGGCGTCGACGTCCGGCAGCTCGATCCCGCTGCCCTCCAGCGCGTCCTCGGTGTTCGCCCGGTCGAACCGCGGGAACAGGGGCTGGAAGTACAGCTCGCTGATGGACAGTTCCGTCCCCGGCGCGCGGTCGACGAACAGCGGCACGAAGGGCGTGATCGGATGGGTCGGGTGCGCGGCGGCGAACCGGACCAGGCGCTGCACCCATTCCCGGTACGGGAGTCGGACGATCCGGTGGCCGCGCGCCCGGAGCCGGTCGGCGAGGTCGGCGAGCCCGGCCGGGCGGGGCGAGGTGAGGTGGTAGACCTCCCCGTCGGCGGGCGCGTGGGCGGCGATGTGGGCGATCGCGCGGCTGAAGCGGTCGGCGGGCACGAAGTCCAGCGGGAGTTGTGCGTCCGGGTACGTCCCGCTGTCGGCGAAGTACTTGATCAGTGCGCAGAGTTCGGTGCCGGTGTTCATCACCCCGGCCTCGAGGTCGCCCGTGACGTCGTTGGTGCGCAGCACGGTGACCGGCAGTCCGCTCGCCGCCGCGTTGTGCAGCAGCTGTTCGGCGACCCACTTGCTCTCGACGTAGCCGACGCCGAGCCGCTCGGGGTGGGCGAGCGGCGTGCGTTCGCTGACCTCCCGGACTCCGGCGGAGCCGAACCCGGCGAGGACCGCGAGGGTGGAGAGGTAGTGCACGGGAACGCCCCGGCTGTGCCCGGCGAGCCGCACCACCTCCCGGGTGCCGCCGACGTTGGGTGCGCGCAACTGGTGGTAGGGGTAGAGGAAGTTGACCAGACCCCCGAGGTGGTGGATGGCGTCCAGGTGCTCGGCCAGCCAGTCGAACCGACCGCCCGTCAGCCCTAGGTTCGGTGCGGCGAGGTCACCGACCAGCGGCACCACCCGGGCGTCCACGAGGTCGTGCCGCAGGAAGCGCTGCTGGGTGGCGCGCAGCCGCTCCATCGCGTGTTCGGCGTCCGGGGCGCGGACCAGGCAGTGGATGCGCGCCCCGGTGGTGGCGAGCAGGGCGTGCAGCAGGTGGGCGCCGCAGAAGCCGGTGGCGCCGGTGAGCAGGATCTCGGCGGGCTCCGCCCGACTGGGGGCCGGGCTCCACGACTGCCCCACCGGGTGGGTGAGTCGGGCCTCGGCGTACCAGTCGACGGCGGTTTCGCCCGGAGCGGCCCCACCGGTACGGGCGGACTGCAGCGCTGCCGTGAAGTCGCGCAGCACGGGCGAGCGCAGCAGCGCCCGGGTGAGGGTGCGGACGTGGGTGACGTCCAGGCCGAACATCAGCCGGGCCCTGGCGAGCAACTCCATGGCGAGCAGGGAGGTGCCGCCGAGGGCGAAGAAGTCGTCCTCCGGACCGATGAGCCGGGCGCCGAGCAGTTCGGCCCAGAGGTGGCCCACGGCGGCTTCCACGGGGTTCGGCTCGCCGGTGGCGGCCGGCGCGCCGGGCGGAGCGGCGCCGGGGGGCGCGGCTTCGGGCGCGGCGGCGCCGCCGGGGGGAGGGGCGTCGGGCGGTGGGGCGCCGGGCGCGGCGGCGCCGCCGGGCGGAGGGGCGCCGGGCGTTCCGGCATCGGGGCGCGCGGGGCGGCCCGTCCGCACCGGGGCGTCCGGCAGCCGGCGGCGGTCGACCTTCCCGGCCGCCGTCAGCGGCATCGCCTCCAACGGCACGAACGCGGCCGGCACCAGGTACTCCGGCAGCCGGTCGGCGAGGAACGCCCGGATCGCCTCCGGCCGCACCGCCGGGTCGCCGGACGTGTAGTAGGCGGTGAGCGTCCGGCCGCCGTCCGGCGAGGTGCCGTCGGCCGCGACCCTGGCCTGCCGAACGGCCGGGTGGGCGGCGAGGACCGCCTCGATCTCGGCCGGGTCGACCCGGTGCCCGCGCACCTTCACCTGGTCGTCGAAGCGGCCGAGGATCTCCAGCTGCCCGTCCGCGCGCCAGCGCCCGGCGTCGCCGGTGCGGTACATCCGCTCGCCGGGCATCGGGGCGTACGGGTCGGGCAGGAAGCATTCCGCGGTGAGCCCGGGGCTGCGCCAGTAGCCGCGGGCCAGGCCCGGCCCGCCGAGGTGGATCTCGCCCCGCTCGCCGGGCCGGACCGGTCGCAGCCGTTCGTCCAGCACGTGCACCCGGACGCCGGGCAGCGGCCGTCCGATCGGCACCGGCGCGGTCGGGGCGTCGAGCAGGTCCGGGCCGACCTCGCAGAGCAGGGAGGTCACGGCGGCCTCGGTGACGCCGTACGCGTTGAGCAGCCGGACGCCCGGCAAGCGCCGCAGGGAGGCACGGCAGTCGTCGGCGTGCACCACGTCCCCGCCGACGACCACCAGCCGCAGGCCCTGCGGGGCGGGGCCGTCGGGCGGCAGCAGGTCGAGCAGGTGGTGCCAGTACGCGGGCGTGAAGTCGGCGACGGTCAGGCCCAGCTCCGGCAGCCGCTGCACCAGCTCGGTGGGTGCCCAGGTGCCGCCGTCACCGCCGAGGACGACCGTGGCCCCGGCGAGCAGCGCGGAGAACACCTGCTCCAACGCGGTGTCCGAGCCGAGCGCGGCCAGCTGCAGCACCCGGTCGCCGGGCGCCAGCCCGTAGGCGTGAACCACCCGGTCGAGGGTGAACACCAGCGCACGGTGGGTGACCGCCACGCCCTTGGGGCGGCCGGTGGTACCGGAGGTGTAGATCAGGTAGGCGAGGTCGTCGGGCGCGGCGTCGGCGCCTGGGTGGGCGGGGTCACCTCCCGCGTACGGGGCGTCGCCGGCTGATCGCCCGGCGGGACCGTCGGCGTCCGCCGGCACCGACTCCACGCCGTCGAAGGAGCGCCCGTCCGTGACCGCCACCCGCGCCCCGCAGTCCGCTACCAGCCCGGCGAGCCGCCGTTGCGGGTGCGCCGGGTCCAGCGGCAGGAACGCCCCACCCGACTTGAGGACCCCGAGCCAGGCCACCACCAGCGGCACTCCGCGCCCCAGGCAGACCGGCACCACCTGCTCCGGCCCCACCCCGCGCGCCCGCAGCGCGGCCGCCAGCCGGTCGCTGCGTTCGTCCAACTCGCGGTAGGTCAAGGTGACTCCGCCGCCCAGGACGGCGACCGCGTCCGGGTCGTGCGCCGCCCGCGCCCGGAACAGCCCGTGCGCCGTCTGCGCGAATCCCGCGCGGGCCGGCGGGGTGCCCGGCCCGGGCCAGTGCCGTTCCACCCACGCCCGGCAGTCGGCCCGGTACGCCGGGCCGTACACCGGCTGCCAACCTCCCGGCACGGTCGGGCCCGAGGGCCAGATCGCATACTGACCGTCATCGTTGCGCACCACGGCGTGATGTCCGAAGCTCACATCCGCTCGTACGCCCCGTGCGCTGTCGGCTGCGTCATCCACCGGCTTGACCTCTTGCTGAAGCGGCAGAATGCTGGGAGGTGCGACAATTCCGACTATACGCACTCATGGCACACCGTGAACGTCCGTCGCGGACATCGCCGGACGCCGTTGGCTCGTGGGCGGATTCGCCCGGGTCGACAGCCGGTCGACGCCGGACCTCCCTGTGGTCCCCGCCGCCCCTGTCGACGTCCCTGGAGATCCTGTCCAATCCGAGCCCCGGCCCGACAACGATCCGCCCGGCGATCCACCTCCCGCCCGACTCCCGCTCAACTCGAGCCCGACTCCGACCGATCCGCCCCGCACCGCCCGCCCTCGCCCGCACTCCCCCGCCCGACCGGCGGGTGATGCCGTGGAGGAGGTAGCCTCGTTGACTCACCGGCGCCGACGCCTGATGGTCTGTTACCTGATCTGGATGGTGCTGTTCACCGGCATCTACTTCGCCGACCCCGGGCTGCGGATCATCTGGTGGACGGGCATGGGCCTCGGCGGCGTCGCCGCCATCGTGGTCGGCGTCCGGCTCAACCGCCCCCGGCACCCGCTGTTCTGGTACCTGCTGGCGCTCGCCAACCTGTGCTTCACCACCGGTGAGGCGGTGCAGGCCCTCCAACTGGACATCCTGCACCTCAACAATCCGTTCCCGTCCGTCGGGGACGGCTTCTACCTCGCCGAGTTCGTGCTCTACGCGGTCGGCCTGCTCGGCTTCATCCGCTGGCGCACGGCCCGTCAGGACCGCGCCGGAATGCTGGACGCGCTGATCATCACACTCGGCCTGGCCCTGCTCGTCTGGATCTACCTGATCCTCCCGTACGCCCGGAACCCGGACCTCACCTGGCTCCAGAAGGCCGTCTCGATCGCCTACCCGCTCGGCGACGTGGTCGTGCTGGCCCTGCTGCTGCGCCTGTTGACCCCGCGCGGCGGCAAGTCCCGATCGCTGCAACTGCTCACCGTCGGCGCACTCGGCCTGCTCACCTCGGACATCCTCTACGGGCTCATCCAACTGCACGGCACCTGGCGGATCGGCACCGGCGTGGAGCTCGGCTGGGCGGCCTTCTACGCCGCCTGGGGCGCGGCCGCGCTGCACCCCTCGATGGTCGAGCTGACCCGGCCCGTGCCCACCCAGCACCCGGACCTGTCCGCCGGCCGGCTCGTCCTGCTCACCCTGGCCTCGCTGATCGCCCCCGTCATCCTGATCATCGAGTCGCTGGCCGGGAACACCGACAACGCGGGCGTGATCGGCGCCTTCTCCGGCCTGCTCTACCTGCTCGTCCTGGCCCGGCTGGCCGTCGTCGTGGTCGCCCGGCGCCAGGCGGTGGCCCGGGAACGCACGCTGCGCGAGGCCGGGGCCCGGCTGACCGCGGCCGTCACCGTCTCGGAGGTCGCGGACGCCGTCCAGGCCGCCGCCTCCCTGCTGATGCCGGCCGAGCGCGGTCACGTCGCTCTGCTCGCGGTCGCGGAGTCCGGCGGCGAGCAGAGCGGCGCCGGGGCGGCGGGCGCCGCGGGGGGAGGTGCTGGGGCTGGGGGCGTCGCAGCGGGAGGCGCCACGGCGGAGGGTGCCGCGCCGGGCAGCCCTTCGGCCGGCCGCCCTTCGGCGGACGGCGCTGCGGCCGACGGCGCTGCGCCGGGCAGCGCCGCGCCGGGCAGCGCCGCGGCGTCCGGGTCGGGCGTGCTGCACGTCCGGCGCGCCGGCCAGGGTGCGGCGCACCCCCACCCGGCGCCGACGGGGGCCGACGACGAGGTGCTCGCCCTCGCGGCCGACCGGGAGACCAGGCTGCTGCCCGTCGGGTCCATCAGCCTGCCCGACCACCTGGGCCGGATGCCGTGCGCCCTGGTCTGCCCGCTCACCCTCTCCGAACGCCCCTCTGGCGACCCGGCGATCGGCGTCCTGGTGGTCACCGGCACCGAACAGGAGCTGACCAGCCTGTGGGGCTCGCTGGAGATCCTGGCCGCCCAGGCGGCACTGGCCGTGGAACGGGTGGTGCTGAGCCAGGAGGTCACCCGGCGCAACAGCGAACTGTACTTCCGCACCCTGGTGCAGAACGCCAGCGACGTCATCCTGATCATCGACGCGGACGACTGCGTGCGCTACGCCTCCTCCTCCGCCGAGCGGGTGCTCGGCTACCCCGAGCTGAACGGCACGCTGCTGACCGACCTCGTGCCGACCGAGGACAGCCGGGCGGTCGGCAAGGCGCTGGCCCGGATGCGCGGCCCGGCCGACCCGCCGCGGGGCGACCAGCCGCGCGAGCACTGGCGGCTGCTGCGCCAGGACCGCACCCCGATCGAGGTCGAGGTCCGCTCCACCGACCTGCGCGACGACCCCACCGTCGGCGGCTTGGTGCTCACCCTGCGCGACGTGACCGAGCAGCGCCAGATGGAGCGCGAGCTGACCCACCGGGCGTTCCACGACTCGCTGACCGGGCTCGCCAACCGGGTGCTGTTCCAGGACCGCGTCGGCCACGCGCTCTCCCGCAGCGAGCGCAGCGGGGCCGTCACCGGGGTGCTCTTCATCGACCTGGACGACTTCAAGATGGTCAACGACACCCAGGGCCACGCGGTCGGCGACGAACTGCTGGTCGCCGTCTCCCTGCGGATCTCCACCGCGCTGCGCAGCTCGGACACGGCCGCCCGGCTCGGCGGCGACGAGTTCGCGGTGCTGGTCGAGGACGCGCTCCGCCCCGGCGACGTCGACACCATCGCGGGCAACGTGCTGGCGGTGTTCGCCGAGCCGTTCAAGCTGAGCGCGGGCGCCGTCCGGGTCAGCGCCAGCATCGGCGTGGCGACCACCGAGGACAGCGTGGACGCCGCCGAACTGCTCACCCACGCGGACCTCGCCCTGTACTCGGCGAAGGCGGCGGGGCGCCGGCAGTGGTGCCACTACCGGCCGGCCCTGCAGGCCGGGCTGGTGGAGCGGCACGAGCTCAACGAGAACCTGGACCTGGCGATCGCCGAATCGGCGTTCCAGCTGTACTACCAGCCGATCGTCGACCTGCGCACGGGCGACCTGGTCGGCTTCGAGGCCCTGGTGCGCTGGCCGCGCGACCGGCGCGGCATGGTGCTGCCCGACGAGTTCATCGCCCTCGCCGAGGAGAGCGGCCAGATCGTCCCGCTCGGCGCCTGGGTCCTCGAACGTGCCGCGCAGGAGGCCGCCGTCTGGCACGCCGCCAGCTCCGCGGCCCGCGCCGCCGCCGGACGCCCACCGCTGCGCGTCAACGTGAACGTCTCCGCCCGCCAGTTCCGCGACGCCGGTTTCATGGAGGTCGTCCACCACGCCCTGGACACCTCGGGCATCGACCCCCGCACCCTGGTCCTGGAGCTCACCGAGTCCGTCCTGATGCGCCACGACGACCGCCTGCGCGCCGACATGGCCACCCTCGGCAACCTCGGCGTCGGCCTCGCCATCGACGACTTCGGCACCGGCTACTCGTCCCTGTCCTACCTGCGCGAGTTCCCGATCTCCATCCTCAAGATCGACAAGTCCTTCATCGACGGCCTCGGCCACTCCGCCCAGCAGTACGCCCTGGTCGAGGGCATCACCCGGATCGCCGACACCCTCGACGTCCAGGTCATCGCCGAAGGCATCGAACACCCCGACCAGCGCGACCTCCTCGCCGCGATGGGCTGCCCACTGGGCCAGGGCTACCTGTTCGCCCACCCGATGGACGGCACACAGGCCCGGGCGCTGGTGCGCAGCACGACGTTCGAGGCGGCCTGACCCGAGGGGTGCAATTGGCAATGCTTCGGAAAAGTAACGGCAATACGACCGCATTCCACCGAGCTGGATTCGCACAGTCCTGAGCGCTGGTGATGGCCGCCCTTTTGCCGTCGCTGACCAGGGAGAAGTCCGGCGCGGCTTGCCGATTCGGCCCCGACCATCCACCGGCCTGACGTACGGGTCGGCCCGGGTACACTGCACCGCTGAGTACCCACAGGTGGATGAAATGAATTTCGAACGAGACGTCAGCTTCGGCGAGTGGGCCGACCCCGCCAAGCCTCCGCGCGACGGTGCGTCCGGAAGACCGTCCACGGCAAGTCCTCCGGCGCCCCCGCGACCGTGTACGGACGGGACTCACTGCTGCCGAGCCGCCGGATCGTCACCGTCGCGACGACGGCCGGGACGATCCGCTTCCGGACCCATCGGTTCACGGTCCTGCAGTTCGTCTGACTCGGCCTCCCACACCGAGCCACGCACCGCAGCCCGCCATTCAGCCGTCGGAGCCGGTATTCGGCGGATACACCGTCGCCACCACCGTCCCCGCTGCGCTGAACTTGCCGGGTCGCCGTCCGATCTCCGGACGGCGACCCGATGCCCAACGAAACTGGGGTGACCATGCAGAAGCGGCGCAGTCCCTGGGTAGTCGTCCATCTCCTGATCGGACTGGTCCTGGTACTGGTCTCCGTCTCGTCCGCGGCCTTCGCCAGCAGGGTGGACGACCTCATTCCCATCGTCCTCACCGGTATTCCGGGGCTGGTGCTGGTGATCCGGGCCCCGATGTTCGGCGTCTCCTTCGGAGCGGCCGGCGTCACGTACTCCGGCCTCCTGCGAGCGCGGTCCTACACCTGGCAGGAGGTCGAGGCAGTGCGGTCAGCCACCGTGTCGGGGACGCTCTTCTCGTCCGACGTCCCAGAGCTGGTGCTGACCGACGGAAACTCCGACCAACTCTCGCTGCTCGCCGGATACGGCCGGGGGGAGAAGGTCAACGAGCGGGTGCGATCCCTCGTTGCGGACCTGGAGAAGGCCCGGACCGCAGCACTGCCCTCCTGACACCCGCCGATTCCGGGGCGCGGCACCGAAGACAAGACGGGGAGGACCGGCCCCCGTCCTCTCCCACCCAGGAAGGGAACCATGGGCGACAGGGCACTCTGCAGTACAACGGAGCACGTCATCGTAGAGGCGGATCAGCGGGAGGCCAGATCAGGCCACGTTTCCGTCCTCAGGACGCTCCGTCAGGCGGGCCTGGGCATGGCCGCCCTGGCGGCGCTCTCAGCCGTTCTCTTCGTACTCGTCGGCCCTGTTCCGGGAGCCGGTCTGCTCGCCGCCGCAGCCGCCGTGGTGCTCGCTGCTTCCTGCTGCTTCGCATTCGCCGGGCACTCACCGATGTGCGCAGGAAAGAAGGCGCTGATCCTGGTCTTCGGATGGGTCGAATACGCCTTCTGAACCGCACATCACCTGCCCGCACTGGATGGCGTCCCGTGGAGTGGTGTAGCAGAGATCTTGGCGTAACCCCTGGTCATAAGGCAGCCATCGCGCAACTCTCCGAGTAGGCATGCTCGTTG
>NZ_JBEPAK010000237.1:0-10967 GCF_040298565.1 Kitasatospora sp. NPDC001539
GGGTCGTACCGCCGCCGCTGGTCCTCCGGCCGGCGGCTACTTCTTCGTCGTGGCGGCCGAGGGCGACGGCGAGGCGCTCGGCGTGCTGCTCGGCGCGGCGGACGGGGTGGTGCCGGGGGCGCCCGGGGTGCCGCTCGGCGTGGGCGTCGGGCAGACGGGGGAGGCGGCAGGCCCGGACGGCGTGGTCGTGGGCGTGCCGGTCGGGGTCGCCGTCGGGGACGGGGCGCCGGTCGGGGAGGCGGTGCCGGTCGGGCTGGCGGTGCCGGTGGGCGTCGCGGTCGGCGTCGGGCTCGGGCAGGACGTGGGCGTGCCCGTCGGGGTGCCGGTCGGCGTGCCGGTGGGCGTGCCGGTGGGCGTGGTCGTGGGAGTGGCCGTCGGGGACGGTGTACCGGTCGCGGTGGCCGACGGGCTGGCGGAGGGCGACGGCGAGCCGCTGGGCGACGGCGTCGTGGTCGGCTGCGGGGACGCCGTCGGAGTCGGCGTGGGCGTCGCCGGCGTCGTCGTCGGCTGCGGCTCGGGGGAGGCGGGCGTGGTCGGTTGGACGCTCGGAACCGGGCTCGTGCCGTTGCCCGTGCTCCCGGTGCCCGGGACGCCGACCGGAAGGAGCGGCGTGGGCAGGGCGCCGGGCAGGATCGCGGTGCCGGGGTGGTCCGGGACGGTGCTGACCAGGCCGCTGCCGTAGTGGGCCATCCAGTTGCGCACCGTCCGCAGGTACTCGGTGGAGTTGTTGTAGCTGAGCACCGCCCGGTCGAGCTGGGCCGGGTCGGAGAGGTCGCGGCCGCCCGCACACAGGTAGCGGCCGGCCGTCTCGGCGGCGTCGAAGATGTTGTTCGGATCGGCCTTGCCGTCGCCGTCGGCGTCGGTGCCCCAGGACGCCCAGGTGGACGGGATGAACTGCATCGGGCCGACGGCGCGGTCCCAGCGGGAGTCGCCGTCGTAGCGACCGCCGTCGCTGTCGGGTATCGCGGCGAAGCCGTTGCCGTCCAGCACCGGGCCAAGGATCGGCGTCAGGGTCGTTCCCCGGGCGTCCACCTGGCCGCCGTCGGCCTGGCCGGACTCGACCTGGCCGATGGCCGCCAGCAGCTGCCAGGGCAGGTGGCAGCCGGGGCTGCGCCGGGCGATCGAGGACTCGGCCTGCCGGTAGGCGGCGAGGACGGTGGCGGGCAGCGAGGCACCGGTGGCGGCGAACGGGCCGGCCGACGGCGCGCCGGGCAGCGTGCCGGGCGGCTGGGGCAGCTGGACGGTGCCGCCGCCGTCGGCCGGGCGGCCGGTGCCGGGAGCGGCGGGGCCGCCGAACGGGGAGGCCGGCGTGCCGGACCCGTCCTGCGCGGTGGCGCCGCCCGGCGCCGGGTTGGTGTCGGCGGCCGCCGCGACCGGGGTGAGCCCGAGGCCCGACACCTGAGAGCCGGTCAGCGCGGCCAGCGCGGCGAGTGCCGCCGCCGTCCCCGTGACCCGCTTGCCGAGCCGTGTCCGCCGCCCGCCCCGAGCGCTGCCGAACTTCCCCGCCATCTGTCGCCCCTCCCCGTCGCCCGTCCGGACCGTCGTGGAACGGTGGGTCCTCGTCATCGTGCCCCCGCCCCGGCGGCAGCTGCCGCCGCGACGATTAGTATCACGACGATCTGACAGGGACAGGAAGACGGGGAGCCGGGCGGCTCCCACCGAGGCCGCGAACGCCGCAGTTCAGCGGGGGTCCCCCGGCCCGTACCGCTGCTCGCTCGGGTCAGCCCGACCACCGGCGACCGGCCGTCGCGCAGCCGAGTCCGCTGCCGCCACGGTGAGTTGGCCGAGCTTCCGGCGGAGGCACCCCGGCGCTGCCGGAGCCCGGTGCGGCGGACCGAAGCGCGGGGGTGGTACGTGGACGGCGCGTCGAGCTCCTGGCGGCGCCCGGAGGCGACCGCCCTGACCTGCCCGGATGCCGGCGCCGGTCCCCGACATGTCTAGCAGGGCCGGCCGGTCGGCACCAGGGGGCGTCCCCAACTCGGCCCGGGAAGGATGACGTTCACGTGAAAGTGGGCATGCCAGGAAAAGTCGTCCGGCATGCTGTGCCGCGTGACCATGCGAATGGAGGCCGAAACCGTGAGCGCGAACCTGCCGGAGACCGTCGTCGAGGGAGCGGTCGTCCTGCCGGCACCCCCTCGGGTGGTGGACGACCTGGCCCGTGACCTGACCCAGGCCGCCGCCGCCGTCCGGGCGGTGTCGCGTTCCGGCCGTTCCTCCGGCGGGGACGTCGCGGTCGCCGCCTACACCGCGGTGGTGTGCACCGGCCGTTCGGCCGCCCGCGCCCTGGAGGAGGCGGCCGCCTGGTGCCGGCAGGCCCCGGACGCCGAGGTCCACTCGCTGGCCTGGGCCCGGGTGCCGGGGCACCGGGAGGGCGTCCACGAGTACCGCGTCACCATGGCCGTCAGCTTCCCGGACGACGAGACCGGCGAGCACCTCGGCGACACCCACCACGCCTGGCGGTGAGCCCGCCGCCCGAGGGCCGGGGAGCCCCCGCCCCTCGGCCACCCGGCCCCTCGGCCACCCGGCCCCTCGGCCCGAGCCCCTCGGCCCGAGCCCCGGCCCCTCGGCCGGAGGCCGTGGCCCCCTGAGGCCGTATCATCGGCGCATGGGTGATGGGGGTACGAACGACGGGGTCGACGGCGGCGGCGCGGACGAAGCCGCCCGCCAGGAGGTGGGCGGCGGCGCGAAGGCCGCCGGGTCGGTTCCGGCGCCCGGCGAGGACGGCCCGGGCGACCTGTCGCGGACCGCTGCCGTCGCGGTCACCGTGCTGGCGATCCTGTGCGGCTGCACGGTGATGCTGGCGATGTTCAGCTGGCTGGGCTGGAGCGTCCCCGGTGTGGGCTGGATCGTCGCCAAGGCCGGGATCAAGCTGGCCGTCGGCGGCTTCGCCGGGCTGGCCGCGGCCGCCGCCTGGGCCCGTGCCAAGCTGCGGGCGGGCGGCGGTAGTTGACCGCCCGCCCAGGCCAGGTGAGCGGCGGCAGTTGACCGGACGCCCGTTCAGGCGGTCGGCGGGACGGGACAGGTGACGTCGTGGGCGGGCACCCTGCCGTCCAGCAGGTAGTGCTCGACGGCGTCGGTGACACAGGGGTCCGAACCGGGGTACTGGCCGTGGTTGCCGTTCCCCGTGACGGTGACCAGCTTCGAGCCGCGCAGCGCGCGGTGCGCGCCGAGCGCCGCCTCGTAGTACGTGGCCGGGTCGTGCAGGGAGTTGAGCATCAGGACCGGGGGCAGGTGGGCGCCGGTGACGGCGACCTCGGGCGCCGGGCCCGTCGGCCAGGCCGCGCAGACCGAGCTGAAGGCGAGCGTCCGCGCGCCGACGAGCGGGTAGCGGGCGGTGTTCTCGGCACCGCGCCGGATCCAGGTGCCGATGTCCTTGGTCCACGGGGTGTCGGCGCACGTCACCGAGAAGTACTCGGCGAGGAACTCCGGGCTGAGGTACTGGCCGAACAGCCGGCGGGCGGCCTGCTGGGCGGCCGGGTCGGCGTTCGGCCAGTCGTCCAGCGCCGTCAGCGCGCCGGCGAGCAGCGGGAAGGCCCTGTCGCTGTAGATCGCGTTGATCGTGCCGTTGTCCAGCTGATTGGGCCCGAGGGTCAACGACCCGTCGACGACGGGCCGCTCGTGCAGGGCGGCGCGCCGCTGCTCCCAGTGCGCCTGGACCTCCTCCGGGGTCGAGCCCCAGTGGTAGGTGCTGTCCCGGGCCGCCATCCAGGGCAGGAAGTCCTGTTCGAAGCGCCGCTGGAAGCTCATGGGCTGGCCCAGTTCGAACCGTTCCCAGCTGCCGTCGAAGCCGATGTTGCTGTCCAGCACCATCCGCTCGACCCGGTGCGGGAAGAGCGTCCCGTAGTAGGCGCCGATCATGGTGGCGTAGGAGGCGCCGTAGTAGCTGATCTTCTTCTCGCCGAGCAGGGAGCGGTAGAGGTCCATGTCGCGGACGGTTTGCTCGGTGGTCAGGTAGGGCAGCAGATCGCCGCTGTGCTCCTCGCAACCGGCGACCAGCTTGCGGGAGTTGGCGATCACGCGGTCGATCGCCTCGGGGGACTGGTCCCGGTAGTCCCCGGCCAGGAACTCCTGGAACTCCTCCGGGGTCTGGCACCGGGTGTGGGTGCTGCGGCCGACGCCGCGCTGGTCGAAGCTGACGATGTCGTAGGCGGCGGCGACGGCGGGGGCGCCCTGGACCAGGTCCATCGGGCGCAGCAGGCCCTGGCCGCCCGGCCCGCCGGCGGTCTCCATCAGCGTCCCCCTGCGCTTCGCCGGGTCGGCCACGCGGTGCCGGGAGACGGCGATGCTCAGATCGGCTCCGGCGCCGGGGCGGTGCCAGTCGCGCGGGACGGCCATGGTCGCGCAGTCCAGCGCGGGCTGCCCCTCGCAGGGCTGCCAGTCGAGGCTCTGGTGGGCGTAGCGGGCGGGCACGGCCCCGGCGTCGCCGGGGTCGCGGGCGGCCTCGGCGCTGGCCGTGGCGGGCAGGGCGAGCGAGGCCAGGAGGGCGGTGGCGACGGCGACGAGGGCGGCCGCGCGGCGGGTGCGGGATGCGGTGCTGTTCACGGGCACGATCCTGTCCCGCCCGGCAGCTGACGCACGATGACGCAGGGCCCCCTCTTCGAGGTGGTGCTGGGTACACCCCTCCCGGTGGAGGGGCGTACCCGGCGGCTTCGTCCCGGTGCCGGCGGCAGGCCGCCGGTGACCGAGCGGCGGGTGGTTCGGTAGCGGTTCGACGGCCGGTGGTTCAGTACGCGACGGTGAAGCGGGCGCGTCGGTGGGCGGGGTGCTCCGCCTCGTCGAGCAGGGCGACCGCGAGGTCCTCCATCGAGATCGCCGAGTGGCCCTCGGAGTCGACGAGCAGTTCGTCCCGGCCGAGCCGGAACCGGCCGGTGCGCGTGCCCGGTTCGAGTCGGGCGGCCGGGCTGAGGTAGGTCCAGTCGACCTTCTGGTCCGCGCGGAAGAGGTCCAGCTGCTCGCCGCAGGCCAGCGAGATCGGCCGGATCTCGTCGGGGAAGCCGGGGGAGTCGACGAGGAGGGTCCCGTCGGTGACCGGCACGGTCAGGCTGCCGGCGCCGCCGACCGCGATCAGGCGCACGCCCGTCCCGGCCAGACCGTCCAGCAGACCCCGGGTGGCGGCGGCCAGCTCGTGCTCGTGGCCGGGCACGGGACGGGTGGCGGTGACCACCAGGTCCTGTCCTGCGGCGATCCGGATGACGTCGCCGGGGTCGCGGGCGTCGCCGACGGCGAGGGTGACGGTGGACGGCAGGTCGTGCGGCTTGGCCGGGTCCCGTACGACGGCGGTGACCTCGTGGCCGCGGGCGAGCGCCTCGGCCACCACGCGGCTGCCGACGTTGCCGGTGGCGCCGAACACGGTGATGCGCATGCGGGGTCCTCCTTGGACGGAAAAGTTGATGTCAGCGGGTGTGCGGTGCGGTGCCGTCGCGCAGGGGCGACGGGATCGGGGGCTGCCGCACCCTCGCGGCGGCGGCCTCCGCAGCGGCGGGGGCAGCACCCGAGCCGACGGCAGTAGCGCCCGGAGCCGGGGCCGGAGCCGGATCTCGAGCCGGTGCCGGCGGCAGGGCCGCGGTGCGCGGACGCTGGGTCTGGGCGGCGATCAGCGAGCCGAGCACCACCACCGCGCCGAGCACCTGAAGCGGACTGAGGTCCTGCCCGAGCGCGAGCCAACCGGTCGCGGTCGCGACCACCGGGCTGAGCAGGGAGAGGAAGGACAACGAGGTCGGTGGCAGGGCCCGCAGCCCGCGGAACCACACCGCGTAGGTGAGGGCCGCGCCGATCAGGCAGAGGTAGGCGTAGCCGAGCACGTTGTCGAGGGTGTAGTGGGTGGGCGGGGCGCCCTCGCTCAGCAGGGTGACCGGCACCAGTAGCAGGCCCCCGGCGGTGAGTTGCCAGCCGGTGGTGGCCAGCAGCGGTGCGGGGGAGGCCCAGCGCTTGGAGAGGACGACGCCGAAGGCCATCAGCACCGCGCCGCCGAGCGCGGCGGCCACCCCGAGGGCGTCCAGCCGGGCGTCGGCGCGCAGCACCAGCAGGCTGACGCCCGCCACGCCGGCGACCCCGGACAGCACGGTCCGCAGCGTGAGCCGGTCGCCGAGCAGTGCTGCGGAGAGCGCGGCGGTGACCAGTGGCTGGACGGCGCCGACGGTGGCCGCGATTCCGCCGGGCAGGCGGTAGGCGGCGACGAAGAGCAGGGCCTGGAAGCCGCCGATGTTGAACGCGCCGAGGACCAGTGCGCGCCACCACCAACCGCCCTTCGGGAGGGTGCGGGTGAGGGCGATCAGCAGCAGTCCGGCCGGGAGGCAGCGGATGACGGCGGCCAGCAGTGGCCGGTGGGGCGGGAGCATTTCCGTGGTGACGAGGTAGGTGGTGCCCCAGACGGCGGGGGCCAGGGCAGTCACCAGCACGATGGCGAGCCGATTTCTTAGCACTAAGGAAATGTATCTCAGCACTAAGGCATCGTCGGCGGCTCCTGCGGGTGACATGGCTCACAGTTACCTCACTGCTAAGGAACTTCGTCGGCGTCGCCTACTCTGGGGCGGTGGCAGATCATGTGGACCGCGTTGTCGCGCAGTGGGCCGTCGAGCGGCCCGAGCTGGACGTCTCCCCGATGGAGGTGTTCGGCCGGCTCAAGCGCCTCTACCGCCTGGTGGACGCGGAGCTCAACCGCACCTTCGCCCGACACGGCCTGGACGCCGCCTCCTTCGACGTCCTCGCCACCCTCAGGCGCAGCGGCCCGCCCTACCGCCTCACCCCCACCCGTCTGATGCAGTCCGCCATGGTCACCTCCGGCGCCATCACCCAGCGCCTGGACCGCCTGGAAGCCCGCGGCCTGGTCACCCGCACCCGCAGCGACCAGGACGGCCGCAGCCGCGACGTCGAACTCACCCCGGAGGGCCACGCCCTGATCGACCGCGCCCTGCCCGACCACGTCGCCGGCGAGCACCGCATGCTGGCGGGCCTGGACGACGACCAGCGGGCGGCGCTCGTCGACGCGATGCGCGCCCTCCTCGCGCACCTCGGGGACACCTCCGGCTGATCGACCGCGTCCCGGCCCCGCTGTGGCCGCCCGGCCCCGGCCGGCTGCACCTCGCCCCCCGTTCCGGCCCGGCCGCGCCGCGCCGCGCCGCGACGTCGACCGGCGAACTGCGCGGGCTCGCCGACCCCTGGTACGGCCGGGGCGTCCCGAGCGCCCGGGCGCGGGCCCTACGGCTTGACCGCCACGGCCTTGAAGAAGGTGTAGTGGAAGGTCCCGCCCGGCTCGGCCGCCCGGCGCAGCTCCGCGATGCCGCGGTCGAAGGCCTCCGCGGTGGCCAGCCCGGCGGCCAGCACCTCCGCCCGGACGGCCTCCACCATCGCGACGAAGGTTCGCAGGGTGAAGCCCTCCACCAGAGCGGGTCGGCCGCCGTCCGCGTAGACGGTGCGCGGGCGGACCGCCACCTCCGCGAACCCGGCGGCCGTCAGCAGCGGGTACAGCCGGCGGCCGATCAGGGCGTCGCCGCCCGCCGCGGCCTGGAGCCGGACCAGGTGGTCGACGGTACGGCGGGCTGCCGCGCTCTCCGGGTGGAAGAAGGCCGAGCCGTGGTCGCCCTCGATCACGGTGATCGTCCCGCCCGGCCGGAGCACCCGGCGCAGTGCCGCCAGGCCGGCCGCCGGGTCGGGCAGGTGCTCCAGCACGAAGCACAGGAAGACGTGGTCGAACGCGCCGTCCGGGAAGGGCAGTCGGTGCAGGTCGCCGTGGTGCCAGGAGACCCGGGCGGCGGGCGCCTGGGCGGCCACCCGGGCCCGCGCCTGGTCCAGCGACTCCGCCGAGAGGTCCGTGGCGGTCAGCAGCACGCCCGGGCTCCCGGCCAGCAGGTGCACCGTCTGGGCGCCGACCCCGCAACCCGCCTCCAGCACCCGGCTGCCCGCCGGATAGGCGGTGCCGGCGTGCAACAACTCGGCGAGGGTGTCGGCCTGGTCGCCCAGGCGCTGCGCCTCGGCGTCCGAGTAGCCGTGGACGTACGGGGCGGCCCGGGTGTGCGCTTCGGTGGTCATGGGGCAACCCTCGCGCCACTATGGACCGGTGAACAGGTCCAAAGGCGAGGCTGACGACAGGTCCAAAGAGCTCGGGGCGGACTTCCTCCAGCTCGACGCCGCCGAGGCCCCGACCGGCGGCCTCACCGAATGGCTGGCCCGCCGACTGCGCGAAGCCGTCGCCGACGGGCGGCTCCCGGTGGGCAGCCGACTGCCCGCCAGCCGGGTGCTCGCGGCCGAACTCGGCGTCTCCCGAGGGGTGGTGACCGACGCCTACCGCCGACTCGGCGAAGCCGGGCAGGTCTGCGGGCGCGGCAGGGGCGGCACCGTGGTGGTCGCGGCCCCGGCGCCCGCCGCCGCGCCCGCTCCCCGCCGGCCGGCGCCCGTCCTCTTCCGTGACGGCCCGGACGCCGAGGTGTTCGACCAACTGCGCGCGGCCCCCGCCCGGATCGACCTCACCCCCGGCCTCCCCGACCTCGCCGCCTTCCCGCGCGCCGCCTGGCTGCGGGCCGAGCGGGCCGTCCTCGACGGCCTCGCCGCCCACCACCTCGGCTACGGCGACGTCCGCGGCGCGCCCGCCCTGCGCGAGGCCGTCGCCCACTGGCTCGCCCGCAACCGGGGGATCCGCGCCGACCCGGAGGAGGTGCTCGTCGTCGCCGGGACGGCCCAGGCCCTCGCCCTGCTCGGCCGTGCCCTCGGCCGCCTGGGCATCACCGAGGTCGCGGTCGAGGACCCGGGCTCGCTCGGCGCCCGCCAGCACCTCGCCCACTGGCTCGCCGCGACCCCGCCCGTTCCCGTCGACGCGCAGGGCGTCCGCGTCGACGCCCTGCGCGCCACCGGAGCCCCGGCCGTGCTGCTCACCCCCGCCCACCAGTACCCGACCGGGGTCGTCCTCGGCGGGGAGCGACGCCGCGAACTGCTGGGCTGGGCGCGCGAGGGCGGGCTCGTCATCGAGGACGACTACGACGCCGAACACCGCTACGACCGCCCGCCCCTGCCCGCGCTCCGGGCCGCCCTGCCGGAGCAGGTCTGCTACGCCGGCAGCATCTCCAAACTGCTCGCCCCCGCCCTGCGCACCGGCTGGCTGCTGGTGCCCGCGCGGCTGCGCGACGCCGTCCTGGAGGCCAAGCGCTTCGCCGACCTCGGCAACCCGGTGCTGCCCCAGCTGGTCCTGGCGCGGCTGATGGAGTCCGGCGAACTCGAGCGCCACCTGCGCCTGTTGCGCCGCCGCCACCGCCGGCGCCGGGACGCGATGATCGCCGCCGTCCGCGCCCACCTGCCCGGCGCCACGGTGCACGGCGCGGCCGCCGGCCTGCACCTGATGCTCACCCTCCCCGAGCGACCGGGCCGCAGCGACACCGAACTGGCCACGGCCGCCCTCGCCGCGGGCGTGAAGGTCCAGCCGCTCTCCTGGCACGCCCGCCTCCCCCAGCCACCGGGCCTGGTCCTCGGTTACGCGGCCCGTTCCCCGGCCGAGATCGACGAGGGCGTGGCCGTGCTGGGCCGACTGGTCCGCCACGGGGCCCGCCGGTCCGCCACCCCGGGCCCTCGCCGAGCCGGCTGAGCCCCGCCCCGTACCGGTCTGCTCCGTCGTCGGCGGACGCCGGTTCACCCGGACGGGTGCGGCGCGGCAGACCGGTCGCCCCGCCGGGGGATCCCGCCGGCTCCGGCCGTCGGCGGGGCGGGCGGCGGAGGGGCCGAGGTGGGGGGCTTCCGCGGGGATGCCGGGCGCCGGGGCCCTGGGTACGCTGACGGACCGTATGCCGCTCCTCACCCTGGAGGCGTGATGGCCGCGTTCCGGCGGATTGCCCGGCTCGGGTCGGTGCTGCTGGTGCTCGGGGCCGTGCTGGGACCGGTCCCGGCCGGGTCGGCCACGCGTGGCGGCGGGATTCCCGGGGAGAGGACCACGGCGGTGGCCGGTCAGGACGAGGACCCGTACCAGCTCGCGGGACGCCGGATCGTGCTGTCCTACCCGGGCCCGACCCCGCCGCCGGAGACCCTGCGGGCCATCCGGGAGGGGCGGGCGGCCGGGGTCATCCTGTTCGGCGAGAACGTCACCGGCCCCGAACAACTTGCCGAGGCCGTGGCCCGGTTGAAGGAGGCCGCCGCAGCGGCGCGGCATCCGCGACCGCTGCTGCTGATGACCGACCAGGAGGGCGGCAGGGTCCGCCGGCTGCCCGGCGCGCCCGAACTCTCCGCCCGCCGCACCGGATCGGCCCCGGACCCGCTCCTCGCCGCCGTGGACTCCGGGACGGGCGCCGCGGCAACGCTCACCGGCGCCGGGCTGAACGTCAACCTCGCGCCGGTCCTCGACGTGTACGACACCCCGGACAACTTCATCGACCACTTCGAGCGCTCCTTCGGCCAGGACCCTTCCCGAGTGGGCGCGTTGGGCAGCGCCTTCCTGGCCGCGCAGCAGAGCCGCGGGGTCGCCGCCACCGCCAAGCACTTCCCCGGCCTCGGCTCGGCCGCCCGCGACGAGAACACCGACGCGCGCCCCGTCACCCTCCCCGTCCCCCTGGCGCAGCTCCGCAGCCGCGGCGAGGCCCCGTACCGTGCCGCCATCGCGGCGGGCGTGCGCCTGGTGATGGCCTCCTGGGCGATCTACCCGGCTCTGGACCCGGACCGGCCGGCGGGCTTCTCGCCCACGGTCATCCAGGGCGAACTGCGCGACCGCCTCGGCTTCGGCGGCGTGACCATCACCGACGCCCTCGAGGCCGGCGCCCTCACCCCCTACGGCGACACCGGCACCCGGGCCGTCTCCGCCGCTGCCGCCGGCATGGACCTCATCCTCTGCTCCGCCCGCGACCCCCAGCAGGGCGAGGACGCCACGGAGGCCCTCGCCGCCGCCCTCGGCTCGGGCCGCCTCGACCGCGCGGCCTTCACCCGGTCGGTCACCCGGGTCGACGCCCTGCGGGAAGCACTGCGCTGATCCGCCGGACCCGTCGAGCGCCCGCAAC
>NZ_JBEPAK010000238.1:0-10927 GCF_040298565.1 Kitasatospora sp. NPDC001539
GCCCGGATCCGGGCAGGCGGAACGTGCCGTACCAGTCAGGAAGCGCTCAGGCAACGACAGGAAGCGAATCCAGTCGATCTTTGTTACTGGTTAGGCTTTCAAATGTTCTCAAGGTTAAAGTCGATCCCATGCATGCCTGGCCCGCCTCCGAGGTTCCCGCCCTGCCTGGTCAGGGGCTCCCTCTCCGTATCTTCGACACCGCAGCGGGCAAGGTCCGGGAGGTCGTGCCGCAGGACGGCACCGCCCGGATCTACGTCTGCGGCATCACCCCCTACGACGCGACCCACATGGGACACGCCGCCACCTACAACGCGTTCGACCTGGTGCAGCGCGTCTGGAAGGACGCCGGCCACGACGTCCTGTACATCCAGAACGTGACCGACGTGGACGACCCGCTGCTCCAGCGCGCGGTCGAGACCGGCCAGGACTGGGTGGCCCTGGCCGAGCGCGAGACGGCCCTGTTCCGCGAGGACATGACCGCCCTGCGACTCCTCCCGCCGGCCCACTACGTCGGTGCCGTCGAGTCGATCCCGTGGATCGTCCCGATCGTCCAGAAGCTGCTGGCCTCCGGCGCCGCCTACAAGGTGGACGAGGACATCTACTTCTCCGTCGACGCCGACCCGCACTTCGGCGAAGTCTCCGGTCTCACCCGGGACGCCATGCGCCCGGTCTTCGCCGAGCGCGGCGGCGACCCGGACCGCCCCGGCAAGCGCAACCCGCTGGACGCCCTGCTCTGGCTGGCCGCCCGCCCGGGCGAGCCCGCCTGGGACACCGAGCTCGGCCGCGGCCGCCCCGGCTGGCACATCGAGTGCGTGGCGATCGCGCTGCAGTACCTGGGCATGACCTTCGACATCCAGGGCGGCGGCATCGACCTCTCCTTCCCGCACCACGAGATGGGCGCCTCGCACGCCCAGGTCGCCACCGGCGCCCACCCGTACGCCAAGGCGTACGTGCACGCCGGCATGGTCGCCCTGGACGGCAAGAAGATGTCCAAGTCCCGCGGCAACCTGGTCTTCGTCTCCGCCCTGCGGCGCGAGGGCGTCGACCCGGCGGCGATCCGCCTGGCGCTGCTCTCGCACCACTACCGCGAGGACTGGGAGTGGACCAAGGGCACCCTGGACGAGGCCGTGGAGCGCCTCGCCCGCTGGCGCGCCGCGGTCTCCCGGCCGGACGGCCCGTCGGCCGAGCAGCTGCTCGCCGAGGTCCGCGCGGCGCTCGCCGACGACCTGGACGCCCCCGCCGCCCTGGCCGCGGTGGACCGCTGGGCCGCCCGGCAGGAGGGCGAGGGCGGCAACGACACCGGCGCGCCCGGCCTGGTGACCCGCACCGTGGACGCCCTGCTCGGCGTCGCGCTCTGAAAGACGCGAAGGGGCGTCAGGACCAAGCGTCCTGACGCCCCTTCCGCGTTCCTCCGCCGCCGCGGACTACTCCTCCTCGGGCCCGTCCTGGCTCTCCCGGGCCGGCCCCGGCGCCTCCGGCTCGGCCGGCCGCTCGGCCGTCGCGTGCCCGGAGACCGGCTTCTCGCCCGTCGGCCCGACGTTCTCCCGGCGACGCAGGTAGCGCTCGAACTCGCGCGCGATGGCGTCCCCGGAGGCCTCCGGCAGCTCGGCGGTGTCCTGCGCCTCCTCCAGCTGCTGGACGTACTCCGCGACCTCGCTGTCCTCCGAGGCCAGCTGGTCCACGCCCAGCTGCCAGGCCCGGGCGTCCTCGCCGAGCTCGCCCGGCGGGATGCGCAGGTCCAGCAGGTCCTCCAGCTTGTTGATCAGCGCCAGGGTGGCCTTGGGGTTGGGCGGCTGCGCGACGTAGTGCGGCACCGCCGCCCAGAGCGTCACGGCCGGCACCCCGGCGTGGGTGCAGGCCTCCTGGAGCACCCCGACGATCCCGGTCGGGCCCTCGTACCGGCTCTCCTCCAGGTCCAGCCGGCGGGCCAGCTCAGGGTCGGAGGTCACTCCGCTGACCGGGACCGGACGGCTGTGCGGGGTGTCGCCGAGCAGCGCGCCCAGGATCACCACCAGCTCGACGCCCAGCTCGTGCGCGAAGCCGAGCACCTCGTTGCAGAACGAGCGCCAGCGCATGCTCGGCTCGATGCCGCGGACCAGCACGACGTCCCGGGTCACCGGCTCGGTCACCCGGATCACCGAGAGCCGGGTGGTCGGCCAGGTGATCCGGCGGATGCCGCCGTCCATCCAGACCGTGGGCCGGTTGACCTGGAAGTCGTAGTAGTCCTCCGCGTCCAGCGCGGCGAACACCTTGCCGCCCCAGGTCTCGTCCAGATGCGCCAGAGCCGCGGAGGCGGCGTCGCCCGCGTCGTTCCACCCCTCGAAGGCGCAGACCATCACCGGGTCGATCAGTTCGGGAACATCTTCCAGCTCGATCACCCAGCGTCTCCCTCCGGTCGGCGCTCGGACCGGCGCCGCTCCGGCTGGCCTGCCGGAGCGCCGACGGGCCGGCTGCCGCCTGTCGAACCTCTCGTCTCCCATGGAACGCCTCGCTCCATGGTCCCTACCTGCCCAGCCTACGGGCTTTGAAGCGCACGGCGGCCGGGCACCGGGACAGTCTGGGGGACGGGACGGCCGCGATCCAGCGGATATCCGGACGGCTCGAGCTGACGTCACGTCAGGCGGGGGCGTGCGGGCGGATCGCGTTCGAACGGCGACCGGGGGTGACAATCCTGCGACGCAATGTGGCGCAGTGCGACGGAGTGCCCGTCGCACGCGGCGGCGGGATGATGAGGAGAGGGCAGTCGGACGGAAGGGGCCGGACCGATGAACCGAGGGCTGTGGATCGGCGCGGCCGCGATGGCGCTGGCCGGCGCGGCGCTGCTGGCGGCGGACCGGGCCGGGCGCCGGCTACCGGTGGAACACGTCACCGAGGGCGGCCTGGAGCTCGCCCAGGCGCCCGGCGCGGTCTGGGACGTGCTGACCGACATCGACCTCTACCCCGCCTGGCGCCCGGGCCTCACCCACGTCGAACGGCTGCCCGCCGGGGCCGGCGGCCGCCCGCGCTGGCGCGAGTACGACCGGCACGGCCACACCACCTACGAGGTGGTGGCCAGCGAGGCCCCGCACCGCCTGGTGACCGGCATCGCCGATCCGGACCTGCCCTACGGCGGCACCTGGACGTACGTGCTGACCCCGGCCGGGCCGGGCTGCTCGCTGACCGTCACCGAGCGCGGCGAGGTCCGCAAGCCGCTGTACCGGGCCGTCGCGCACTACGTGACCGGCGAGGACGCCACCCTCCACCGCTACCTCGGAGCCCTGGCCCACCGCATGGCGGCCTGAGCGGGGCTACGACCCGACGTCCACCCAGCCGCTCCGGTACGCCGCCCAGTTCTCGGGCGTCGCGGCGAAGTCCACGTACAGCGCGACCCCGAAGGCCGCCCGGCCCGGATCCTGGCGGCCCAGGCCGAGCCGGACGCCCCGGATCGCCGCCGGGACGGTCTCGGCGCGGCCCCAGTGGCCCCACTTGTCGTCCCAGAAGAACGGCAGGCCCATCAGCAGGTCGACGTCCGGCGGGGTGGCCTCCAGGGCCAGCTCGGTCTGGAGCGCGGCGTAGCCGCCGAACAGCGGCTCGGTGGGCATCGAGGTGTCGTAGGTCATCACCGCGATCTGGTCGACCCGGCGGGCGGTCTCCCGGAAGTACGCCTCGTCCCACCACTTGCCGTGGTCGGTGAGCAGGATGCCCGCGGTGTGCAGCCCGGGGACGGGGTCGATCTGCGGGGCCGCCACCGAGAGCGCGGCGCCGCGCGCCGCGGTGACCGGGCGGACCTGGTCCAGCAGCGCCAGCCAGCCGGGCGTTCCCGGGCGGATCGGCTCCATGTCGAAGTGCACCCCGTCGAAGCCCTGGTCCAGCACCTGGGCGGCCGAGGCGGTGATCCGGTCCCGGGTGGGGGCGTCGTCCAGGTTCAGCCCGTCCCGCTCCGGCTCGACCTCGTCGCCCAGCCAGCCCTGCAGGCGGATGCCCGGCAGCATCCGGTGGGCGGTGTCGGTGAACCAGCGGGCCCGCGGGTGGACGGACGCCGGCAGCGAGCCGTCGTGCTCCAGCGGCCCGGTGTGCACGTACAGGTCGCGGACGCCGGTGCCGGCCAGCAGGTGGGCCAGCGCCTCGACATCGGCGTCGGTCCTGCGGCCGTCCACCCAGGCGTGGCCGAGCCAGAGCGCGTCCCGCCCGCGGGTGCGGGCCTCGGCGGACGGTTCACCCGAGTAGTGCAGCCGGATCGCGACGAACGCGGACCCCAGCGCGGCGACCGGTACGGCCACCGCCAGTCCCAGCGCCAGCAGCGCCCGGCGCCCGCGCGACCAGCGCCTCCACCGCTCGCGCAGTGCCCGGAACGGGGCCGCCAGGGCCCGGCCCGATCGTGCCACCGCGGTTCGGAACCTGGTCACGCGCTTGATCCCCCCTCGAGCCGAGCGCTCAGGATACGGAATGGGCCCGCAGCGCAAGCCGCCGGGCGGATACGCTGGCCAGGTGCGGGTCCGACCAAGCGGACGCGCAAAGCCGACAGCCGTCGCACCAGGGAGAAGCCCCATGGCCACTGCAGCCGAACCGTCCATCACCCAGCAGAGCCGCGCGAACGCGCTGCGTGAAGCGCTGGCCACCCGGGTGGTGGTCGCCGACGGTGCGATGGGCACCATGCTCCAGGCACAGGACCCGTCCCTGGAGGACTTCCAGAACCTCGAAGGCTGCAACGAGGTCCTCAACATCACCCGCCCCGACATCGTCCGCTCCGTCCACGAGGCGTACTTCGCCGTGGGTGTGGACTGCGTCGAGACCAACACCTTCGGCGCCAACTTCGCCGCACTGGGCGAGTACGACATCTCCGACCGCATCTTCGAGCTGTCCGAGGCCGGTGCCCGGATCGCCCGCGAGGTGGCCGACGCCCACGCCGCCGACGGCCGCACCCGCTGGGTGCTCGGCTCGATCGGCCCCGGCACCAAGCTGCCGACCCTCGGCCACGCCCCCTACGAGACGCTGCGCGACGGCTTCCAGCAGAACGCGGCCGGCCTGATCGCCGGCGGCGTCGACGCCCTCCTGGTCGAGACCAGCCAGGACCTGCTGCAGACCAAGGCCGCGGTCCTCGGCTCCAAGCGCGCCCTCGCCGAGGCCGGGATCGACCTGCCGGTGCTGGTGCAGGTGACCGTGGAGACCACCGGCACGATGCTGCTGGGCTCCGAGATCGGCGCCGCGCTCACCGCGCTGGAGCCGCTCGGCGTCGACTACATCGGCCTGAACTGCGCCACCGGCCCGGCCGAGATGAGCGAGCACCTGCGCTACCTGGCGAAGAACGCCCGGATCGGCCTGTCCTGCATGCCGAACGCGGGCCTGCCGGTACTCGGCAAGGACGGCGCCCACTACCCGCTGACCCCGGCCGAGCTGGCCGAGGCGCACGACCTGTTCACCCGCGAGTACGGCCTCTCGCTGGTCGGCGGCTGCTGCGGCACCACCCCCGAGCACCTGCGCCAGGTGGTCGAGCGGGTCCAGGGCCGTCCGATCGCCCCGCGCGACCCGCGGCCGGAGCCCTCGGCGGCCTCGCTCTACCAGGCGGTGCCGTTCCGCCAGGACACGTCCTACCTGGCGATCGGCGAGCGCACCAACGCCAACGGCTCGAAGAAGTTCCGCGAGTCGATGCTGGCCGGCGACTGGCAGGCCTGCGTGGAGATCGCCCGCGACCAGATCCGGGACGGCTCCCACCTGCTGGACCTGTGCGTGGACTACGTCGGCCGCGACGGCGTCGCCGACATGAAGGAGATCGCCGGCCGGCTGGCCACCGCCTCGACCCTGCCGATCGTGCTGGACTCCACCGAGCCGCCCGTGCTGCGGGCCGGCCTGGAGGCGCTCGGCGGCCGGGCGGTGCTCAACTCGGTCAACTACGAGGACGGCAACGCCCCGGACTCGCGCTTCGGCAGGATCGCCTCGCTGGCCCGCGAGCACGGTGCCGGTCTGATCGCGCTGACCATCGACGAGCAGGGCCAGGCCCGGACCGCCGAGAAGAAGGTGGAGATCGCCGAGCGGCTGATCGCCGAGCTGACCACCGACTACGGCATCGACGAGGGCTCGATCCTGGTCGACTGCCTCACCTTCACCCTGGCCACCGGCCAGGAGGAGTCCCGCCGGGACGGCATCGAGACCATCGAGGCGATCCGCGAGCTCAAGCGCCGCCACCCGAACGTGCAGACCACCCTCGGCCTGTCGAACATCTCCTTCGGCCTCAACCCGGCCGCCCGCGTGGTGCTCAACTCGGTCTTCCTGCACGAGTGCGTGGAGGCGGGCCTGGACTCGGCGATCGTCCACGCCTCCAAGATCCTGCCGATCTCCCGGATCCCCGAGGACCAGCGCGAGGCCGCCCTCGACCTGGTCTACGACCGCCGTCGGGACGGCTACGACCCGTTGCAGCGCCTGCTGGAGCTGTTCGAGAACGTCTCCGCCGCCTCGGTCAAGGCCTCCAAGGCCGAGGAGCTGGCCGCCCTCCCGCTGGAGGAGCGGCTGCAGCGCCGGATCATCGACGGCGAGCGCAACGGCCTGGAGGCCGACCTCGACGAGGCGCTGACCGCGCGCCCGGCGCTGGAGATCATCAACGACACCCTGCTGGCGGGCATGAAGGTGGTCGGCGAGCTCTTCGGCTCCGGCCAGATGCAGCTGCCGTTCGTGCTCCAGTCCGCCGAGGTGATGAAGACCGCGGTGGCGCACCTGGAGCCGCACATGGAGAAGTCCGACAGCGAGGGCAAGGGCACCATCGTGCTGGCCACCGTGAAGGGCGACGTCCACGACATCGGCAAGAACCTGGTCGACATCATCCTGTCCAACAACGGCTACAACGTGGTCAACCTGGGCATCAAGCAGCCGGTCTCGGCGATCCTGGACGCCGCGCAGGAGCACAACGCGGACGTCATCGGCATGTCCGGCCTGCTGGTGAAGTCCACGGTGATCATGAAGGAGAACCTGGAGGAGCTGAACCAGCGCAAGCTGGCCGCGTCCTACCCGGTGATCCTCGGCGGCGCCGCCCTGACCCGCGCCTACGTCGAGCAGGACCTGCACGAGATCTACGAGGGCGAGGTCCGCTACGCCCGGGACGCCTTCGAGGGCCTGCGGCTGATGGACGCGCTGATCGCGGTCAAGCGCGGCGTGCCCGGTGCGAAGCTGCCGGAGCTCAAGCAGCGCCGGCACGCCCGGGTCGAGGTGGCGGAGCCGGAGCCCGAGGTGAACCTCGGCCAGATCCGCTCGGACGTCGCCGTCGACAACACCGTGCCCACCCCGCCGTTCTGGGGCGACCGGATCGTCAAGGGCATCCCGTTCGCCGACTACGCGTCCTGGCTGGACGAGGACGCGCTGTTCAAGGGCCAGTGGGGGCTGAAGGCGGCGCGCACCGGCGACGGGCCGTCCTACGAGGAGCTGGTGGAGACCGAGGGCCGCCCGCGGCTGCGGGCCTGGCTGGACCGCCTGCAGACCGAGGGCTGGCTGGAGGCGGCCGTGGTCTACGGCTACTACCCGGCCAACTCGAAGGGCGACGACCTGATCGTCTACCACGAGGACGGCACCGAGCGGACCCGCTTCACCTTCCCCCGCCAGCGCCGCGGGCGCCGGCTCTGCCTCGCGGACTTCTTCCGCCCGGAGGAGTCCGGCGAGCGCGACGTGGTCGGCCTCCAGGTGGTCACCATGGGCAACCGGATCTCGGAGGCGGCCAACGAGCTGTTCGCCGGGAACTCCTACCGCGACTACCTGGAGCTGCACGGCCTCTCGGTGCAGCTGGCCGAGGCGCTCGCCGAGTTCTGGCACGCCCGGGTCCGCTACGAGCTGGGCTTCGGCGGGGAGGACCCGCAGGACGTCAAGGACATGTTCGCGCTCAAGTACCGGGGCGCCCGTTTCTCCCTCGGCTACGGGGCCTGCCCCGAGCTGGAGGACCGCGCCAAGATCGCCGAGCTGCTGAAGCCCGAGCGGATCGGCGTGGTGCTCTCCGAGGAGTTCCAGCTGCACCCCGAGCAGTCCACCGACGCGATCGTGATCCACCACCCGGAGGCGAAGTACTTCAACGCGCGGTAACCACCACGTCCTTCTCCGTTCGCTCTTTTCCGGCGAACCGGGCGTATCCTTGATGATCCTGAACGGGCCGGTCCGCTCACCAGCGGGCCGGCCTGTGCCATCCCCGGGGAACGTCCGAGGGCGTGCCGCGGGTACCGACGGAAGGGCCCACCATGACCACCAGCTCCACCGCCGCCCTGGCGCTCGACCACGGAGACGACCGCGGCCTGCAGGCGGTGCTGCTGGACATGGACGGCACCCTGGTGGACACCGAGGACTTCTGGTGGCAGGCCGAGGTCACGCTCTTCGCCGAGCTGGGCCACCAGCTGGACGAGGCGGACCGGGCCCACGTGGTGGGCGGTCCGATGACCAGGGTGATGGACTACCTGGTCGCCCGGACCGGCGTGGACATCGCCCCGGCCGACCTGGGCGTGCTGGTCAACCAGCGCTTCGTGGACCTGCTGGCGGGCGGCGTGCCGCTGATGCCCGGCGCCGAGCGGCTGCTCAACACCCTGGCCGCGCACGGCGTCCCGGCCGCCCTGGTGTCCGCCTCGCACCGGCACGTGATCGACATCGTGCTGCGCTCGCTGGGCGCCGAGCGCTTCGCCTTCACCATCGGCGGGGACGAGGTGGCGCGCACCAAGCCCTTCCCGGACCCGTACCTGGAGGCGGCCCGCCGACTGGGCGCGGAGCCGGCCCGCTGCGTGGTGGTCGAGGACACCCCGACCGGGGTGCGCGCGGGCGAGGCGGCCGGCTGCCCGGTGGTCGCGGTGCCCTCGGTGGCGCCGATCGAGCCCGCTCCGGGGCGGCTGGTGGTGCCGTCGCTGGAGCAGGTGGACCTCGAGCTGCTGCGCTCGCTGGTCGTCTCGCGGGTGTGACGGGTGGGAGTGGGACCGACTGAGCATCACTTGAGTGTGATTGTCATCTCATTGTGCCCCGGGCCTACCCGCAGGTAAGCGCCCCCGAGGCGTCGCCGACGATGTCTCGACAGGGAGAAATCGGGCATTGGCTGACAACTCGTCTGGCGCGCCCTGATGCCCCGAACGACCGTGTCCCAAACGTCATCTGCGCGGGTATCGGTCGTGCGTGTTCGATATGGCACGCTACTCGGGTTCGTGCCACCCAGAAGGACGCGCCCTTGAAGACTTCAGCTGAACGCCTGGCAGCACTCGGCTGCGCCGGTCTGGTCGCCGTGACGGTGGCCGGCTGCGGATCGGTCACCGACGCCGTCAAGGGGGACAGCGGCGGCAAGTCCATCACCCTGGGCACCCGGGGCCTCACCAGCGTCCTGGACCCTGCCGGTGCCTACGACATCGGCTCCTGGCTGGTGCTCGCCAACACCTACCAGTCGCTGCTGGCCTTCCCCGCCGCCGCCAGCTCGCCGAGCCCGGAGGCCGCGCAGTCCTGCGGGTTCACCGGGGGCGACGCCACCGAGTACCACTGCGTGCTCCGCCCCGGCCAGACGTTCTCCAACGGCCACCCGCTGTCCGCCGCCGACGTCGTGTTCTCGATCGAGCGCAGCAAGAAGATCAAGGATCCGAACGGTCCCTCCGGGCTGCTGGACACGATCAAGTCGGTCGAGGCCAAGGGCGACAACGAGGTGGTCTTCCACCTGACCGCCGCCGACGCGACCCTGCCGGCCAAGCTGGCGACCCCCGCCGGCGCCATCGTGGACCACCAGGTCTTCCCGGCCGACAAGCTGCTCGACAACGACAAGGTCGTCGGCTCCGGTCCCTACAAGTTCGACTCGATCGAGACGATGACCCCCGAGGGCGGCGGCTCCAAGGTCCTCGCCAAGGTCGTGCTGACGCCCAACGACAAGTACGCCGGTGACGCCAAGCTGCAGAACAGCAAGTTCACCGTGCGCTACTTCGACAAGCCGGGCGACCTGAAGGACGCGCTGGACAAGGGGCAGGTCGACCTCGTCGACAACAGCCTGGAGCCCAACACCGCGGCCCAGCTCCTCGCCGACCAGCAGGGCGGCAAGACCGACCTCAACGTCGTCGAGGGCGACAGCTCCGACACCAACTCGCTCGTCTTCAACACCAAGGACGCGACCACCGGCAACGTCGCCGTCCGGCAGGCCGTCGCCCAGCTGATCGACCGCAAGGCGCTCGCCCGCGACGTCTTCGCCCGCACCGTCCAGCCGCTGTACTCGCTGGTGCCGACCGGCATCACCGGCCACAACACGGCCTTCTACGACAAGTACGGCGACCAGGACGTCAGCAAGGCCAAGGCGATCCTCGCCGCGGCGAAGGTCCCCACGCCGGTCAAGCTGAACCTGACCTCGGGGCGCTCGCGCACCGGGAACGCCGAGGTCGACACGCTGAAGCGCCAGCTGGAGGCCGGCGGTCTCTTCCAGGTGACGACCCAGGTGGAGAATGACCCGACGGCCTACCAGAAGGGCCGCAACGAGGGGAAGTACCAGGCGTACCTGGTCGGTTGGACCGCGGACTACCCGGACCCGGACAACTTCATCGGTCCGCTGGTCGCCGCGGACAGCGTCTTCCACAGCGGCTGGGAGGACGAGCGGGTCAGCCAGAAGCTGCTCCCGGAAGGGCTCAAGCAGGCCGACCGAGGGGGCGCGGCCGCGACCTACAACCAGGTCCAGAGCATCCTGGCCGACAGCGCGCCGCTCATCCCGCTGTACCAGAACAAGGCCTTCTACGTGGCCCGCCGGTACGTCACCGGCGTCGAGACCACCGTCGACAGCACCGGCGTCTTCCGCTTCTGGGACATCGGCCGGAACACCAAATAACGCCGCGCACCGCGCGAACGCCGGCCCGTCCGCTCCCCGAACCCGGGGCGGGGGTCGCGCCGCCGGGGGTGGCCCCCCCCCCCGGCCGGCGGGGGGCCACGCGGGCCGCCCCCCCCCAAGCCCGTACAGGGGATGATTGAGGTGTGGGGGCGG